>JADLHG010000062.1 GCA_020848905.1 Deltaproteobacteria bacterium | reverse complement strand
GCCGTGTAAGGGCTTGCGATCCATCCCGGCAGGCGGTGTCGCTCCTGCGCTCCGGTGCTCACAGCGCGAAAAGGCTGCTCCGCTCCGGTCGAGACGGCTCTACGGCGCCTCGAGCTCGTCCAGCGACTCGCTGCCATCGTCGTGGGCCGCGAGTCCGTAGCGACGCAGGCGCGCACGCAGGCCGTTGCGGCTCAGCCCGAGGCGGCGCGCGGTGCGCGAGATGTTCCGCTTCTCCGCGACCAGCACCTGGCTCAGCAGCTCGGTCTCGACCCGCGCGACCACCTCGTCGAGCGTTCCGTCGAGGCAGACCAGCGGGCCGGAGGTGACCTGGCGCAGGCGCAAGGCGACCGCCAGCAGATCCGCCGCCGACTGCGCGATGAAGCTCTCCTCGTCGAGGAAGGCGCCGCCGCTGAAGCGTCGTTCGAGCACCAGCGCGCTCGTGCCGTTGGCGAGCGGCAGGGCGAGCGCCGGCCGCGGTCCCGGCACGGCGATGATCCGCTTCTGTCGCACCGAGGCCCAGACGAGCTGCTCGTCGAACTGCTGATCCGAGCTCGGCAGCGGACCGCCGCTCGCGCTGGCCGACACGATCGCGGTCGGAGTCTCTTGCTCGAGGCTCACCACCAGCCCGCGCTCGGCCTGCACGAGGCGCACGGTCTGCCGCAGCAGCGCGGCGAGCCCTTCGTCGACGGAGAGGCCGGTGGCCAGGGTCGTGGCGCAGGTCAGAAGCTCCTGCCGTGCGCGGTGAAGGTCGGGGACCGGTCGCCGCAGCGGGGCGCCGCCTTCCACCACCGGGACCACGGGGAGACTGCAGGTGTCGCCTCCGCCCGTCGGAAGCGAGCGCACCACGCGAAAGCCCACGTTGCCGCGCGCAGCCTCGGGCGAGAGCGCTCCTCGCGCCGCGGCACGGCACTGCGATACGCCGTCTTCGAAGGAGCCGCCGCGGATCACGCGCTCGGCCTGGCCCTCGTCGAAGCAGCTCGAGGTCCACTCCGCCACGCCGCCCGCGAGGTCGTGGACCCCGTAGACGGAGAGGTCGGTCGCGAAGCGGCCAGCGGGCTCTAGCGTCGGCGCACCGGAGCGCGACAGCCGCATCAGGCAGTAGCTGGGGTCGAAGTCGTCGCCCCAGGGGAAGGCGCGACCGTCCACGCCGCGCGCGGCCTTCTCCCACTCGATCTCCGTCGGCAGACGGTGCTCGAGGCCCGTGCGCGCGCTCAGCCAGTCGCAGTAGCGTTCGGCGGCCTCGAAGGTCACGCCCGTGACCGGGAGGCTCTGGTCCAGCTCTGGCCCGCGGCCGACGCGAGGCGCGTGGCGAATGGCCGAGGCCGGGTCGCTCACCGCCAGGTCGTCGAGGAACTGGCGGTACTCACCGACGGTGACCGGGTGACGCCCGATGGCGAAGTTCTCGACGAAGAGCGACTGCGCCGGCCCTGCGCCGGGAGCGCGCTCGTCTCCGCCCATCTGGAAGCGACCGGTCGGCACCTGGACGAACGCGTCGTCCACGAGGTGGCGCCCCACCATCCGCACCGCGAGGTGCAGGTGGCCGCCGCGCGGCAGCTCGAAGGGACGCTTCACCGAGGCGAAGCCGGGGAGCGACAGCTCGGCCACGTAGCGACCGGGCGCGAGGTCGAGTGGGCCCACTGGCGTCTGGCCCAGGAAGATCCCCTCGGTGAGACAGAAGCGCCGGTCGACGAGCTCGAGGCGTTGCAGCGTGACCTCCGCGTCTCCGGGTTCGCTCTGTAGCAGGAGCGTTCCGGTCCCCTCCACCAGGTCTGTGTAGCGTCCGTCGTCGTAGGTGCCGAGGAGGCCCAGGTAGCGCTCCGCGGCGAGCGCGTCGCGGCGCTCCTCCGCGTGGGCCAGCAGCTGCCACGCGAGGTCCGCGAACTCGCTCTGCGCCTCGGCGAAGCCCGGCTCCTCGAGCAAGAGCCCCGTGAAGAGCTGCACGAGCTGCTCCTCGCCGCGGGCCAGCGCGGCGCCATCCGTCGCGGCGCGGTCCTCGAGGGCCCAGAGCGCGCGCTTCTGCTCCACGCCGTCCCAGGGGCGAAGCGTGGCGCGAAGCTCGGCGGTCTCCGCGCGGAGCAGGTCGAGCTCGGTGCGCTGCTGATCGAGCAGCGCGCGCAGGCGACGGACCTCGGCCAGGCGAACCCAGGCGTGGCGGGAGGAGGGGGTGATTGCGGGAGTTTGCTGGAGTGATCGTGTCATGACGGTGCCATCCCACCGCGGACAACTACAAGAAGCGGACCAACCGTCCATCCAACGGCCATTGGCCGTGTAAGTCGTTTAACGTAAACGTAAATGCTGGGTCTTTGGGCCGGTTGGTTTACCCATGTTCGGGTCCTTCCGCCTCTCTGAAAGCCGGGGTCGCGGGCGGCTACTCGGGTCGCGGATCGCGACCCGCAGGAGGCAGCTCCCCGCGGGCAGGGAGCTCAACGTAGCCGGGCGAAGTCCGGATCGGCCGGGATCTCGCGGAGCATGCGGGCCGCCATGGGCGTTCGAAGGGCCCCGAGCCGCGCCAGGTGAGAACGGGCGGCGCGGAGGTCCATCAGGCGAGCGGCGGTCCGTGCGGCGTTCAGCAGGGCGGGTTCGAAGGAGGGGTCGCTTGCCACGGCGGCCTCGAACCAGACGCGTGCCAGCTCGAGCTGCCCTCGTCGCAGAAGCCGGTGCCCGCGGATGTCCGCGATGGCCGCCACCTCGCGCGGGGCGACGCCTCCCGAAAGGAGGGCCTTGCGGAGGGACTGGGCCTCGCTCCGTGCTGCCAGCACGCGCGCGGGGGAGACGGGGCGCCGCGCGGGTGCGGCCCCTGCCTCGCTCGAGAGCCGAGCCTCGGCGCCGCCTGCGTCGCCCCGGTCCGCGCCGGGAGCTCCGCCGTCGTGCGTGGGCTCCCCGTAACGCACCGTGGGCGCGGTGAGCTCGGGGGCGACCAGCGCGTCGCGTCTTTCATGGACGCGAGATCGATTGTTCGGGCAGCCCGTCGCGGCGAAGAGGAGCGCGAAGAGGACGGTGACGAGGACCGAGGCGAGCGCCGCGACCCGTGCAGGCCGGCGAGGGACGCGACGTATCCTCACGCTCTGCTACTGCGCGAGGGTGTCCACGAGCTTGACCAGGTCGCGCTTGATCTTGGCCGTCACGGGCTTGTGTCCGAGCCAGATGCTGAGGAGCGCGCGAGCCAGCGGCTGGCTGACGATGGCCGGATAGGTGCGGCCGGCCTGCTGGAGCTGCACCTTCCCGCCGGGGAAGAACGTGAGCGTGAGATGTTCGTACTTCTTCACGTCCCCCGAGAGGGGCCCCACGAACTTGTCTCGCAGCGCGGCGTCCTGAAGGTAGTGGGCCAGCCCTTCGACCCACTGGGCCTTGATCTTCTCCATCGCCACCTCGCGCACGAAGGTCATGTCCACCGCGATCGCCAGGTCCGACGCGATGAGCCAGCGGAAGAACTGCTCGCTCCCCTGGAGCTGAGAGACGTTCACCTTCCCGCCGGCGTAGGCCCCCGGCTCCTTGCTCTTGAGGTACTCGAGGAGCTTGGCCTTGCCCTTGGCCGCATCCACGTACAGGCACGCCGCGTACACGTCGAAGCCGAACTTCTCGCGCACCGCGGTGCCCACGCAGCGCATGCGGTGCGGGCCGAAGCGCCGCTCCGCCGGGAAAGCCACGTTCGTCTCCGGCTCTCGTATCTCGCCGGCCGCCCAGGCCGGGCCGGCCACGACGAGCAGCATCGCCACCACGCTTTGCGCCACCTCTCGACGTTCGATTCTCATCCGCCTCACTCCGTCGGTTCCCGTGTGGCCTCACCCATACCATAAGAAGGTGGGCCGCCGCGCGGGTTCCTCGGCTAGACTGGGCGCGTTCGGGGCACGGGGGATGGGGGTGTCCAGGGCCGCGGGTGCGGCACGGACCCACGACGCCATGGAGGGAGGAACGCCATGAAGATGGTCGCGTACAGTTATTGTGTGGTGCTCGGCGCCGCACTCGGCGCCTGTGGGGGCGGGGGCGAGACCACGCCCCAGGTCGCCCGCGTCGAGCTTCGCGAGACGGGCGCCCTGCTCACGGCGCAAGGGGCCACGCGGCAGCTTCATGCGGTGGCCTATGGCGCCGACGGGCGCGAGGTGGCCGCGACCTTGACCTGGAAGTCGAGCCGGCCGAACGAGATCGAGGTGGATGGCAGCGGGCTCGCGCGAGCCGTCGTGGAGAACGGCGCCGCGCAGCTCACCGCCGAGGTGGGAGAGGCGCGTTCCGCGTCGCTCCTCGTCGTGGCCACGCGCTTGCCGCCGGGAACGGTCGAGCTCACCGACGAGCAGCTCGTGGGCGAGCCCGCGCCCACGGATCCGGCCGCTGCGCCGGCCTTCGAGAACACCGTCCGCGTCGAGCTCACCGGCGTGCCCGCGCCGGCCGTCGGCGCGCTGCTCATCGGGACGGGGAGCAAGGTTGTGGCCGGGCGGGTCCGCTCCGTGGACACGACAGCGGGGCGCATCGTGGTCACCCTCGGGCTGGTTTCCCTGCGCGAGGCCTTCCCGAACCTGAAGCTCAACGAGACCCTCGACCTCACGCGGGCTCCGATGACCATCGAGCCCAGCGTCGCCGCCGCGTACGACGTCGTCCGCGAGGGGAACCGCTGGAGCTTCACGCCGAAGAAGGGGAGCGGCTCGGCCGACGAGCCCTCGCGGCAGACCATGGCCGCCGGCAGCGGCTCCGCGCCGCCCTTCATCGCGTGCAAGTTCGACTACACGGGTAACGGCACCACGCTCCCGATCACTCTCTCGTCGCCCCCCACCTTCAGCGTGACGCAGACCTTCGGCCTCGACCTGGTCTACACCGCGGCGAACGGGCTCGAGCGCTTCGTGCTGCGCGGCGCGATCACCCCGGCGATCCAGGCCGGCGTGACCCTGACCGCGGCGATCGAGGGGAAGGTGACCTGCGAGCAGGAGATCTTCACCCTCCGCATCCCCGTCGGCGGAGCGCTCGCGGTCTTCATCTCCGGGCTCATACCGCTCAAGGTCGGGATCGAGCTCGCGGGGAAGCTGACCCTCGCCACGGCCGGGGTGGGCGTGAAGGCCGAGGCGACCGTGGAGGCCCAGCTCGGCGTAGCCTGCCCCGCCGGCGGGAGCTGCGGGGTCGTGAACACGCTGACCGGGACCGGAAAGGCGGAGCCCAAGCTCGACCTGCCGGGCCTCGGGGACCTGCGCTTCGAGGCCTCGATCATGGGCTTCGGCAAGGCCGAGCTGGCGATCGGCAATCCGTTCCTGCGGGCCCTCCGGTTCAGCGCGCTCGAGGCGATGCTGGGCCCGAAGATGCAGGGCAACTTCGCCCTGCAGACGAGCCAGATCCTCGACGCGAGCTACAAGTCGGACTACAAGGCCACCTTCGAAGCCTCGGTGGGGCTGGCGATGGACTTCGCCCGAGTGCTCCGGCTCCTCGGCATCCCGCCGAACGTCTCGGCCCCGCTCTTCAGTCTGTCGGTGGACCTGGGTCGCTCGCCCGCGGGCACGGTGACGGCGGACAGGAGCAGCTTCGCCGCCGGCGACACGGTGAACGTGGCGGTACGGCTCGATCCCGCGACGGTGAACTTCTATCCGGTGATCGGGCCCTACAACGTGAAGCGCATCCTCCTCTCGCGGCTCAAGCCGGGCGACACGCTCGCCACCGAGGTCGGGAGCGCCGCCGCGGCCAGCGGCCAGACGGAGTTCGCGATCGCGTATCGGCCGAATGATAGCGGCTCGGCCTCCGAGCTCACGGCCTTCGTGGTGACCACGCTCCTCCCCTTCGACGTCTTCGCGCTCGAGCTCGGGCCGGCGAACGGGAGCCCGGGGGGCTATCGCGTCACGGCTCCCACGCCCCCCACGCTCACGGAGGACCAGGCGGCGGCGGGTCTGGTGATCCCGATCACCGTCGAGCGGCCCAACGGGAGCGGCGGGTTCGAGCCCGTCCGTGGGGTGCGGGTCGAGCTCACCGCGAGCTGCGGCACGATCACTCCCGCGAGCGCGACGACCGATATTTCGGGCCAGGTGCAGGCCCGGCTCATCGCGCCGGCCTCCTGCGGCAGCGTGCGCATCACGATCGTCGTGCGCGACCGCGCGACGGGCAACGTCCTCGCGCAGGAGACGCGGACCGTGACCATCACACCCAACCCCCTGCCCGATCTGACGGGCAATTACCGCGTCGACGGGCACGAGCTGAGCTTGCAGCGCTGCGGTCAGTGGCTCCAGGTGGCGGGCCATGCCACGGTCACGCAGCAGGACGACCGTGTGAGTGCCACCTGGACCGTGGACACCCAGGTCAGCCCGGACAACGACCAGTGCAAGCACTCGACCTTCTACGCCACGATGTTTCCGGCCACGCACAGCTTCACGGGTCGGCTCGTGAAGACGGCGGCCGGCGGTTACGAGATCGTGGACATTCCGAAGCGCTGCGGCGGAAGCGGCACGACCAAGACCAGCGTCGGCCTTTCCCCCTGGAAGAGCTTCATGATCCCCGAGGCGGCTTGCGGTGGCGGCATGTTCGTTCAGGCCCACATCATCCTCACCCCGTGACCGGCCGCTTGCCCCACCCTCCGAGGAGGGAGAGACGACCGTGGGGGCGCGCGAGGCGGTTGCGGTCCGGCCGCGACCTGCGGTAAGAGTCACCCCCTTTTCCCTCAGGGAGTGAACATGAGACACGGACTCGTCGGCCTGGCACTGGTGTGCTGCGCCGCGTGCAATTCCTCTTCCACGTCGACGGGCGATGCGGCGGTTCCCTCGCCGGACGCGCCCCCCTCTGCCGTCACCACCCACTACGCCGGACTCTGGGCGGGACCGGATGGCGAGACGGGGACCCTGGACCTGACCTTCACCAACCCGGTCGCCAAGGCGGATCGCGTCGTGGACGGCGCGACGATCTCGGGGACGCTCACGCTGAGCAGCGCCCTCGGGCCGATCACGCTGACCGGGACGCTCGTCACGGCCGACAACGTGAGCTTCTCCGGCACCGCGACGACGGTGCTCGGGAGCTTCATGTGCACTGGCAAGCTCGCGAACGGCTCTTTCAGTGGGACCTGCACGGGGGCCGACGGCAAGAAGCGCTACTTCGACTCGCGCGAGCTGGGCGTCGCGCCGGTCGCGCGCTACTGCGGCACCTTCAACGGCGGTCAGATCTCGGGGGCCTTCAACCTCTTCACCTCGGGGAGCTACGCGGGAGCCGTCTTCTGGTCGGGGCCGCTCGCGGGCGCCGCGGTGGGCACGATCTCCGGCAAGAACGTGAGCCTCACCATCGCCTCTCCCGCGGGGACGATCACCGGCATGATCGACGGTGACGAGCTCGCGGGCACCTACGACGTGCCAGGCGTGGGCACCGGCGTCTTCTCGGGCTCGAAACGGCGTTGTCCGCGCGCCGCGGCCAACCCCGACGCGGGGGTGCGAGACAGCGGCGGGCGCGACCTCTCGCGTCGAGACGGAGGCGTGACCGCGGACCGCGGACCGGCGACCGACGCGCGCCGTACCGACGGGGCGACCCTGCCCAAGGATGGGGCCGTGGCGAGCTGTCCGGCGAACGGCAAGATCGTGCCGCTCGACCTCAACGACTACGTGAGCTACGTCGCGGCCACCGACGGGTACGTCTTCTGGACGCAGAAGGGGACGGAGCTCTGGCGCGCCACGCGTGCGGGCGGGGGGGCGGTGGTCTTCGCCACCTCCAGCTCCACCACCTCGTTCTTCGGCCTCGCCGCGGAGAAGGGGACCGTGTGCTGGATCGAGGGGCACAGCAACCCCCAGATCCCCGGAGGCCTGCGCTGCAAGCCGGCCGCGGGCGGCAACACGATCTCGGTGGTCAATAACACCATCACGCCGGAAGGCCTCTCCATGAACAACGGCTACCTGCACTGGTTCAGCCGCACCGGGCGGCAGATCTTCCGCGCGCAGGCCGTGGCGAGCTCGGTCTTCGAGATCAAGTACAACCTGGGCTCCGACAGCCCGAGCTGGGGAGGGACCGACACGATTACGGCCGTCGCGGGGAACGCGACGAAGATCTATTTCGCGGCGCGCCAGGCCGCCAGCGGCAAGGAGGGCGTGTACGCCATCCCCGCGAACGCCATCTCCACGGGGACCGGAAACCCCGTGGCGGCGGCGGAGGTCGGTGTGCCGGGTCTCGGCGTCCGCGGTATGGCGACGGACGGCCGCTACACCTACTGGCTGCGCACGGCGCAGTCGCCCAACGTGGGCATGATCGGCGTCGACGACGCGCAGAACGTGAACTGGGGCACGCTCAACAACTACATCGTGGGCAGCGGGGCCATCACCGCGCTCGCCGCCGACGGGCAGTGCTACTTCACGAACGCGCAGGGCGTGCACAAGCAGGCGCCGAAGCAGGCCGCGGCCACCTTCGTGGCCGGGGCGGCGGCCATCGCCGGCGACTCCGCGGCCTGGCCCCTCGCCGTCGACGACGCCTGCGTCTACTGGTACGGCGAGAACGGCGGGCGCGGCATCTTCGGCAAGAAGCGATAGTCTACTCTTGGCCGGCGACGGTCCCGCACGCCCCGCGACCGCAGGGTGATCAAGTTCTCGGACATGGGGGTATGGAGGGGGCGGCGCGACGTGCGGGGCTGCGGGCCTCCGGCGACAGCGCCCTGGCGGGCGCTGCTGCCTACGGACGCTGCGCTCGGGGGCCTTGCCCCGCCGCGCCGCTGCCGTTGTCGGTGCGCTCGGGTGAGCCGAAGAGAGGAGTGAACCGCCCCGGGCGCAGCACCCCGCCGAAGGCCTTCGCATCGATCCCCGCCGCACACCGCTGCTATCACCCCGTGCTTCCCTCGAGCCCTCGCGCGCGATCCACCTGCCACGCCTACACCGCGATCACCGGAGCCCAAGGGGGCGCGAGGTGAAGCGAGGCCCGGGCGGCGTCCGCCAGGGCCCGCTTCACGAGCGCCCTAGGCCCTCCCTAGGCTCTTCCATCCGGAGAACTCGATCGGCCCTGCCCGCGACCGGGGAGCCCCTTTCAGGCCGGGGCTCCTGGCGGTATGATGCGCGCCGTTTCGTCGGAGTCGCTGCATGGCCCACGTAGTAAGTCCCGAGGCGGAAGCGCTGCTCGATCAGGAGATCCGGGTCCTCGACCACGGGTTCGTACGGCTCGTCGACTACCTGGGCGGTGACGAGCGCATCGTGCAGGCCGCCCGCGTCTCGTATGGCGCCGGCACGAAGAGCGTGCGGCAGGACCGGGGCCTCATCCAGTACCTGATGAAGCACCACCACACCTCCCCCTTCGAGCAGGTGGTGCTCACGTTTCACGTCAAGCTTCCCATCTTCGTCGCGCGCCAGTGGATCCGGCACCGCACGGCGCGGCTGAACGAGGTCTCGGCCCGCTACAGCGTGATGAGCGACGAGTTCTACCTGCCCGCGAGCGAGGACATCCGCTACCAGAGCACGGACAACAAGCAGGGGCGGAGTGCGGCGGAGGTGCCTGCCGCGCTCCAGGAGCGGGTGCTCGAGCTCTTGCAGCGCGGCCAGGCCGAGGCCTACCGGAGCTACGAGGGCTTGATCGGCGACGACGTGGCCCGGGAGCTCGCGCGCGTCAACCTTCCGCTCAGCCTCTACACCCAGTGGTACTGGCAGATCGACCTGCACAACCTCTTCCACTTCCTCAAGCTGCGCCTGGACGCGCACGCCCAGCTCGAGATCCGGCGCTACGCCGAGGCCCTTTCCACGCTGTCCCGCGCGGTGGCCCCCCTGGCCCACGAAGCCTTCGAGGAGCACGTGCTGCACGCGGGCCAGTTCTCGCGGAGCGAGCTCGCGGCGCTCAGGGTCATGCTCTCGGGCGAACCGAATCCGCTCGACGGGAAGGCGCGCGACGAGCTCGAGGCCAAGCTCGCCGGCCCGCGGCCGAGCGAGGGCTGAGCGCGAGGGAACGATGGGGCCGATGAGCCAGCTCAAGCCGCTCGTGGTGCGGCGCCTCCTCGAGGAGCAGGACTACATCCTCGTGGTGGTGAACCCCGTCGTGACGGGGGTCAAGCTGCCCGAGCCGCTGATGCAGGCGCGCGAACCGGTGGGGATCCACGTGGGGTGGCGCATGGCCATTCCGGTCCCCGACCTGGAGGTCACCGACGACGGCATCTCGGGGACCTTGTCCTTCAACCGCTCCCCCTTTCCGTGCGCCTTCCCCTGGGCGTCGATCATCCAGCTCTCCGTCGGGGACGAGCACCTGCTCTGGATCAGCCCGCCGGTGGAGCCCGCACCGCCGAAGGGCGAGCCGCCGAAGGGCGAGCCGACCAAGCGCGACCGGCCCCACCTGAGAGTCGTCGAGTAGCGCGACCCCCGACAGGCGCCCCCGACGGACTTCCGCGCGTCGAGCGGCCGTGCGAAGATGGCGCGTGATGCCGGCCGTGGACGAGATCGATCGCTTCTACCAGCTCCTCGGCGTGGTCCGCGGCGCGTCCCCCGACGAGATTCGCCAGGCCTATCTGCGCGCGGCGCGGAAGTACCACCCGGACCTGAACCCGACGCGCGAGGCCGAGGAGACCTTCAAGGAGCTCACGCGCGCCTACCAGGTCCTCTCGGCGCCCACGCGTCGCCAGCTCTACGACGAGTTCGGCGAGGCCGGGCTCCAGCGCAACTTCGATTCCCGGCGCGCGCGACGGCATCGCGACCGACCCGTCGTGGACGCCGACGACGCGGCGATCCTCGGCCGCGTGCGGCGCAGCGAGGACGACACCGCGCCACGCAGCGGGGACCTCGTGATTCCCGTCGAGGTGGACCTGCGCGTCGCCGTGCTGGGGGGGCAGGTGACGGTCGCCTCGCCGCTCGGGGGCGCGCGTCTCACCGTGAAGGTCCCCCCGGGCGTCCAGACGGGCAACCGCATCCGGCTCGTCGGCAAGGGGCACCCCGCGAACCGCACGCGCAAGGCCGGGGACCTCTTCCTCGAGGTCGTGGTGGCGCCACATCCCTACTACCATCGCGAAGGCGAGGATCTGGTGCTCACGCTCCCTGTCTCCGTCGAGGAGGCGCTCTCGGGGACGCTCGTCCGGGTGCCCACGCCCGCCGGGGCGGTGAAGGTGAAGGTCCCCGCCGGGGCCCGCGGAGGCGAGCGGCTGCGCCTTCCCGGCAAGGGGGCGCCGCGTGCCGACGGCACGGCGGGGGACCTGCTGATCGTGCTCTCGGTGCGCCTCCCCGAGGGGCTGGACGAGGCCGCGCTGAAGTGCGCGACCGGCGGGGCGGACGGCGCGGGCGAGCCACGCAAGGGACTGAAGTTCTGAGGACCGGCGCCCGTCGTGGTCGCGGTTCGGGCGAGGAGCGAGCGAGCGCGTGACATCTCTTCTGGCCTTGCGACGCGAGGACAAGCACCACGAGCGGCGGTCCCCCATTTGCCCCGTGCACCTGCCGGCGCTCGGTCGAGAGGGCGTGGAGCTCTGGGTGCAGCCGGCCGCGCAGCGGGTCTTCACCGAGGCCGAGTACGCGGCCGCGGGGGCGGTGGTGCGCGAGGACCTCTCCGAGGCGCAGGTGATCGTCGGCCTCAAGGAGATCGACCTGCCGCACCTGCAGCCGAACGCGACCTACGCCTTCTTCTCGCACACGATCAAGGGGCAGGCGCAGAACCTGCCCATGCTCCGGCGGCTGCTCGAGCTCGGGTGCACGCTCGTGGACTACGAGAAGATCACCGACGAGCACGGTCGGCGCACGGTCTTCTTCGGCCGCTACGCGGGGCTCGCCGGCATGATCGACACGCTCTGGGCCTTCGGGCAGCGGCTCCTGGCCGAGGGGATCCCGACGCCGCTCGCCGAGCTGCGCTGCGCCTTCGACTACGCCGGGCTCGACGAAGCGAGCGCGGCCTTGCGCCGCATCGGGGCCGAGATGGCGGAGCTCCGCTTGCCTCCCCCGCATGCGCCCGTCCTGGTCGGCATCACGGGCGACGGCAACGTCTCGCGCGGCGCGCAGGCGATCCTCGAGCTCTGCGGGGCGAAGGCCCTCGAGCCCGACGAGCTCGACGGGTTGCGGCCCGGCACGCCGGGGCTCTTCTCCACCGTCTTTCGGCGGGCCGAGACGGTGGAACCGGTCACGGGGGTCACGGGGCTCGAGAGCTACTACGAGAAGCCCGAGTGGTATCGGCCGATCTTCGAGCGGCAGCTCTCGCGGCTGAGCGTGCTCGTGAACTGCATCTACTGGGACGAACGTTTCCCGCGGCTCGTCACGCTCCCCGCGCTCCGCCGCCTCTACGCGGAGCCCGCGCCGCGGCTCAAGGTCATCGGAGACCTCTCCTGCGACCTGAACGGGGCGATCGAAGCCACCGTGCGCACCACCTCGCCCGACGCACCGGCGTACGTCTACGACGTGGCGACCGGGGAGACGCACGACGGCGTGGCCGGCCACGGTCCGGTGATCCTGGCCGTCTACAACCTGCCCGCGGAGCTGCCGCGCGAGGCCTCGGAGGCCTTCGGACTCGCGCTCCTGCCCTATCTGCCGGCCCTCGCGGCGGCACGCTACGACGCGACCTTCGAGCAGAGCGGGCTCTCCCCGGCGCTCCGTCGCGCCACCATCGCCTACCGCGGGGAGCTGACGCCGAACTTCAGCTATCTGCGGCGACACCTTTGATCGCGACAGGCCCATGCGCCTCTCCGTAGACCGTCTCGAGCTCCGCCTTGCGCGCCCCTTCGGCATCTCCCGCTGGACCCGTACCTCCGTGGCGAACGTGCTTGTCGAGCTCGTGGGGGACGGCCTGACGGGACGCGGGGAGGCCTGCCCGAACGCGCGTTACGGCGAATCGCCCGAGCAGGCCATCGCCGCGCTCGAGGCCCTCACGCTCCCGGGCGGCGAAGCTCCCGACGCGCTCCTCGCCTGGTTGGACGCCGAGGTCCCGCCGCTCCCCCCGTCGGCCCGCTCGGGGCTCGAGATGGCGCTCCTCGATCGCTGGGCCACGGCGCGTGGACTGCCGCTCTACCGCGCCTTTGGGCTCGAAGGGCCGCGCGGACCGCGCACCTCGTACACGGTGGGGCTGGATACGCCGGAGGCCATGGCCGAGCACGCGCGCGCCGCGGCGGCGTACCCCGTGCTCAAGCTCAAGCTCGGGACCGAGGCCGACCGCGAGCGCGTGAACGCCATTCGCGCCGTCACCGATCGTCCGCTGCGCGTGGACGTGAACGAGGGCTGGCCGAGCGCGGAGCGGGCGCTCGCGGAGCTCGAGTGGCTCGCGACCCAGGGGGTGGAGCTCGTCGAGCAGCCGATCCCCGCGCATCGCCCCGAGGAGATGGCGTGGCTCAGGGAGCGCTCGCCGCTGCCCCTCTGGGCCGACGAGGAAGTTACCGGGCTCGAGGATCTGCCGCGGGTGGCCGAGGGCTATCACGGCGTGAACCTCAAGCTCGACAAGCACGGCGGCCTCGGGCCCACGCGCGCGCTCCTTCGCCGCGCCCGGGAGCTCGGCCTCCGTGTGATGGTGGGCTGCATGGTCGCCTCGTCGCTGGCCATCACCGCGGCGGCGCACCTCGCGCTCGAGGCCGACCTCGCCGACCTGGATGGACACCTGCTCCTCGCCGAGGACCCCTTCGAGGGGGTGGTGCTCGACCACGAGGGGCACCTCGTGCTGCCCGCGCGTCCGGGGCTCGGGGTCCTGCCGCGGCGGTCTTGAGCCCCGAGGCTGCGCGGCGTGCTGCGAGAAGCGATGGTGACAGGCGTGTACGTCTACATGGTGCTGGCCCGCGACGGGAGCGTCTACACCGGGATCTCCCCGGACCCCGAGCGCCGCGTCTGCGAGCACAACGGTGGCCTGCGCGGGGCGAAGGCGCTGCGGGGCAAGCGGCCGGTACGCCTCCTCGGCGCGTGGCGCTGCGCCGACCGCTCCGAGGCGTTGAGCCTGGAGGCGCGCGTGAAGCGGCTCGGCGCGGCCGAGAAGTGGAGCCTGCTCCTCGGCAACCCCTCCGACGCGCTGCCGGCCCGCTGAGCTAGCAGCGTCCGCTCGGGCGCGACGGAGTGGCGGCGCGGCGCACGATGCGGCGCGGCGCACGATGCGGCGCGGCGCTGCAGGCGGTCCTTGACTCGCGACCGCTGCCCCGCCGACCATCCCATCCATGTCACGCGTGCTCTTGCTCGGAGCCGGCCTCGTCGCCCCGCCTCTCGTGGACTACCTCGTCGAGCGCGGGATCTGGCTCACCATCGCCTGCAATAACCCCGAGCGGGGCGAGGCGCTCCTCCGCGGGCGTCCCGTCGGCGCGGTGCTCGATTGGGCGGCGAGCGACGCGGAGGGCCTCGACCGCATGGTGGCGCACAGCGACCTGGTGGTGAGCCTCCTCCCCGCCTCGATGCACGTGGAGGTGGCCGAGGCGTGCATCCATCGCCGCAAGCACCTGGTCACCACCTCGTACGTCTCTCCCGAGATGCGCGCGCTCGACGCCCGGGCCCAGAAGGCCGGCGTGGTGCTCCTGAACGAGCTCGGCGTGGACCCGGGGATCGATCATATGTCCGCGATGGAGGTGATCCACCGCGCGCAGAGGGACGGCGCCCGCGTGACCTCGTTCCGTTCCTACTGCGGCGGTATCCCGGCCCCCGAGGCCAACGACAACCCCTTCGGCTACAAGTTTTCCTGGAGCCCGGTCGGCGTCCTGCGCGCCGCCACGCGCCCCGCGCGTTTTCTCGAGGGGGGCAAGCTCGTGGAGCGCGCGGCGCACGAGCTCGTCCGCGAGGTGCACCCGCTCGAGCTCCCGGGGGTAGGCACCCTCGAGGCCTACCCGAACCGCGACGCGACCGACTACCTGTCGCTCTACGGGCTCGACGGCATCGCCACCATGTATCGCGGGACGCTCCGCTACCCGGGCTGGACCGAGACCATGCAGGCGCTCCGCCTCCTCGGGCTGCTCGAGAACGACCCGCCCGTCGCACGCCACTGGGACCAGCTCCTCGCGGCGCGCCTCGGCCTCCCCGATCCGTCGGGGCTCGTCTCCCAGCTCGCCGCGTTCCTGAGTCTGCCGCCCGCCGCACCGGTGATCGAGCGCCTGCGCTGGCTCGGGCTGCTCTCTCCGCGCGCGCTCCCCCGCCACGCCCCGACGGTGGTCGAGGCTCTCGCCGGCCTGATGCAGGAGGAGCTCGCCTATCGCCCCGGCGAGCGCGACCTGCTCGTCATGCAGCACCGCTTCGAGCTCGAGCGCGGTCCGCGGCGCGAGCGCGTAGTCTCGTCGCTGGTCTGCTTCGGCGAGTCCGGCGGAGACTCCGCGATGGCGCGCACCGTCGGGCTGCCGGCGGCGATCGGCGCGCGCCTGCTCCTCGAGGGGCGCTTCACCACCCCCGGCGTGCACATCCCCGTGCTGCAGGGGCTCTACGAGCCCATCCTGGCCGAGCTGGCCACGCTCGGTATCGCGCTCACCGAAACCCACGAGGAGCTCGTCGCATGAGCCTTTCCGCCGATCCGCGCCGCTCCCCCCTCGGCAACGCGTTCGTCGGCATCGCCGGCCTCATCGGCGCCGGCAAGACCACGCTCGCCACGGCCCTCGGCGGGCACCTCGGGCTCGACGTGCACTACGAGCCCGTGGCCGACAACGAGTACCTCGAGGACTTCTACCGCGAGACCTCGCGCTACGCCTTCGCCATGCAGATCTACCTGCTCAACCGCCGTTTCCAGCAGCACCAGGAGATCATCTGGCGCGGCCGCGGCGGGGTGCAGGACCGCACGATCTACGAGGACGCCATCTTCGCCAAGACGCTGCGCGACCTCGGGCACATGGAGCCACGCGACTACGAAACCTACGTCACGCTCTTTCGCAACCTGTCCAACTTCATGTGCCGGCCGCACGTGATCGTGTACCTGGACGTCTCCCCCGAGAGCTCGCTCGAACGCATCAAGCAGCGCTCGCGCGGCTTCGAGGCGGGCGTCTCGCTCGAGTACCTGGCCCGCCTGGCCGCGAACTACGAGGAGTTCCTGGCCGAGATCAGTCGCCTCATCCCGGTGATTCGCGTCAACTGGAACGAATTCTGGGACGTGGAGAACCTCGCTTCGGCGATCACGAACCAGTACCAGCACACCAGCTTTCTGCGAGAGCTAAGCAAGATCGCGTAGTTGGGTCCGTGCGCGACCTAGACAGCTGGCGGCGTGGCGGTCGAGGGGCGCGCTCCGGCGGGAGGGCCCGGGCGGCGCGTCCGCCCCTTGGCCGCCGCGCCCTGATCCGGGCCCCCCGTTTCTCCTTGACGCAGCGACGAAGCTGACTAATATCTCGCCACTTTTTCGGTGGGCGGTTGGGCAACCCGGGTAACTGTCGCGAGGTCCTCGTGCGTTCACTGCTCTCGCCCCGTTCCGCTCCGACGCGGTCCCCCCGCACGCTCCTTTCCGTTGGCGCTCTCGCGGTCCTGATCACGGTGGCGGCTCTCCTGCCGGGTCTGGCTCACGCGCTGCCGCAGGCGAACGGTCAAGGGTCGGACCGCACGCGTGAGCTGCGCGAGCTTCGGCCGGTGCAACGAGCCCGGCTGCTCTTGCAGGGGCCGCAGCTGGCGGGGCTCTGGCGCGCCCCCATCGCCGCTGCGACGCAAGACCTGGCGCAGGGACGGGCCATGCGCTGGGCCCAGGGCTGGCGCTTTCAGGTCACCGAGCAGGTCGGCGACCTCGCGACCGCCACGCTGCTCATGGACGGGGTGCTGGGGCTGGCCCAGAAGGCCGTGCCCTTTCCGGGCAACGTGCTCGCCGCGTGGGCCCTCGGCGCCGCCTCCGCCAAGCAGCTTCGCCATCCGAGTCGGGTGCGCTCCGCCGAGGCGATGCACGGCCTCGCGTGGACCGGCCAGGCCGTCCTGACCGAGGGGGCCAAGCTGCTCGGCTCCCGCTTCGCCGCCCACGCGCTCGTGGCGGCCGGTTCCTTGCTCGGCGTGGCGGGGGGCGCGCTCCAGAGCGTGGTCGGCCTCGCGCGCGCCGTGAGGGCCCTGCGTACCGAAGGACCCGAACGCCGCGAGGCCTTCACCCTCGCCGGATTCGACCTCGGCGCGGGGCTCACCTGGATGGCCTACAGCGTCGGGCTCGGCGTGCCGGGTTCGATCATCGGCTTCACCGCCTTCACCGTCGCCCGCCTGGTCTACACGAACCGCGCGCTCATCGGCACGGTGGCGAGCCGCGTGGTGGAGCGCGTGCTCGGCCGCGTTCTGCGCAGCCGCCAGGGCGAGCCGGAGTTCACCGGCTACGACTCGGCCGGCCGGATGCTCGTGCGCACGTCTTCCGTGAGCCACACCGTGGCCGAGCGCTCGCACGCCGCGTCCGGCCTCGGGGCCTCCTTCTCCTCGAGCGGGTTCGTACGCGAGCTGCGCGCCTCGGCGATCCTCGAGGGGCCCCACGGCGAACGCGTCCCCGTCGTGCTCGTGATCCCGGTGAAGGACCCGGTCCGCTAGAACACCGATCGGTGTTCTAGTCCCCTGCTACACTCCAGGCGATGGCACGTCCGGTCCACGTCGCGCACGTCGCGCTGCTCGCCTGCTGCTTTGGCCTCGCCGGCTGTCGCCCGTACTATCGCCCCTACGATCAGCAGACCGGCTTCGGCTTTCTCGACCAGCGGGTGGGCGAGGCGCTGTATTACGTCGAGTACCTCGGCCCCGATGGCATGGAGCCCGACCTGGCGCGCGAGCTCTTTCTCCGTCGGTGCGCCGAGCTGACGCTCGAGAGCGGGTATCGCTACTTTCGCCTCGTGGACCGCGGCGTGGGCGGGAACCGGGCCGAGCTGCGTTACGTGGCGCCGAGCTGCACCAGCCCGGCCTACGCGGCGTGCATGCGGGGCGGCGTGGGAGCGGTGTGCGCCGTCGGGGCGATACCCACGCGGTGCAGCCCCGGGCACTACGAGGTCGAGCGTCGCGCGAAGTTCAACGGCACGGTGAAGGTCTCGCACGACGCGCGCGGCATGCACTTCGACGCCACGCGCTTCCTCTCGCGCTGACGATTGGACCTTCGAGCCCGCGCGGCTCGCAGTTCGGCGCCGGGCAAAGGCCTTGACCCCCTCGCGGCGCGGGTGGCAGTGTCCGGACGGTGGCGCGCCGTATCGCCGACCGCGCATTCCCCCAGACGCGAACCCCCCCGAGGAGAAACCATGAAGATCCATGTCGTCGCGCTGCCCGGAGATGGCACCGGCCCCGAGGTGATGGCGCAGGGGCTGCGGGTGCTCCGCGCCGTGGGTGCGCGTTCCCAGGTCGAGTTCGCCGTGGAGGAGATCCCCTGCGGAGGCCAGTTCTACCTCCAGCACGGTCGCCGCGACTGGCCCGAGGGGACCGAGGAGCGCTGCGCCGCCGCCGACGTGATCCTGCTCGGCGCCGTCGGCTGGCCCACCGCGAGCGGTTCGCCGGTGACCATGGAGAACGGACAGATGGCCGGCTGGTCCCCGGTCATCGGCAACCGCATGCGGCTGGATCTCTACGCCAACGTGCGCCCCGTGAAGCTCTACCCGGGCGTCGCCCACCGCATCCACGGCGAGCGGCGGCGCGTCTGGGAGCCCGAGAAGGTGGACCTCGTGATCGTGCGCGAGAACACCGAGGGCCTCTACTGCGGCGTGGGGGGCGTGCTCGGCTCGGGTCGTGCGCGCGTGGCCTCGGACGTCCGGCTCATCACGCACGCCGCGTCGGAACGCGTCATCCGCTACGCCTTCGAGCTCTCGCGCCGTCGCGGTCGCGGCGCCCCGAAGGACGGGCGCCGACGCGTCACCTGCATCGTCAAGGACAACGTGCTGCGCGGCTGTCAGCTCTTCGTGGACATCTTCCGCACCGTGGGCCAGGACTATCCCGACGTGGAAAAGGACGTGGCGATCGTCGACGCCTTCACCCAGTGGCTCCTCGGACAGCCCGAGTACTACGACGTGTGCGTCACGACCAACATGTTCGGCGACATCGTGACCGACCTGGCGAGCGTACTGCAGGGCGGGATGGGGATGGCCGTGGGCTGCAACGTGGGCGACGAGCACGCCATGTTCGAGCCGATCCACGGCTCGGCGCCGCGGCACGCGGGCCAGGACAAGGTGAACCCCATGGCGATGATCCTCGCCGTCGCCGAGTCGCTGCGCTGGGTCGGCGAGCGCAAGCAGCTGCCGAAGCTGGTCGCGGGCGGCGACGAGGTGGAGGCCGCCGTGAAGGCCGTGCTCCGCCGGGGCGAGCCGCTCACCTACGATCTGGTGGGTGAAGAGCGTGCGGCGCCCATGTCCAAGGTGACCGACGCGGTCCTGGCCGCGCTCGGAGCCTGAGCCTCCCGCTTCCTCCCCCGATCCGTTGCAAGGGTAGCCATGCGCCGGGGTAGGCCTGTCCCCAGCAGGCCCCTCGGGCCACCGGCCGCGAGGCCTCCCTTCGGATCCAGGCCCGAGCAACTTCTGCCGGTTGCAGGGCCGCCGCGCGGTCCGGACGGCCCGCCACTACCTGGAACGGCGGTTGCACAGATCCCTCGCGGAGGTGGCGGATGAGCAAGTCCAGGTTCCCGCGCGCGGTGGCTGCGGTCGTGTTCGCCTTGACGCTCGGCTGGGGCCTCGCGCCGGCGAGCGCCGGGGGGCGTCTCACGCCGAGGGGCATGGCGAAGCGCGTCGCGGCCTATCTCGTCGAGCTGGCGGAGAAGGAGAACGTCGCGCCAAAGGATCGCGAGGCGTGGCTGAAAGGGATCGTGGAGAGCGACTGGAGGCAGCTCGGCACCTGGCTTCGCGGCCCCGCGAAGGGTCCGAACCAGGGGCGCTTCTCCGCGCACCTGACCGAGGAGTACTACACCGTCGGGGGTGCGAAAAACTCCCAGATGAAGAGCCGCTTCGTGATCACGGTCTCGGACCCGAAGCAGAGGCAGGTGGGAGCGTCGAACCTCTACCACCTCGACGCCGCGACGCTGAAGGTGGTCGCCACGCCTCGGCCCATCGACAACGCCCGCAGGTACGCCCCGCTGCGGCGTGAGGTCGAGCGCCGGCGGAGCGAGAAGGCCCACCAGAAGTGGAAGAAGGAGCAGCGGGCCAGCCCGCCGCGGGATTCCGGCAGATATCGGTGGCCGTCGCGCATGACCGGCGCCTGATTCGCCAGCCCCCGAGTTCTCGTCGAGGCGCGCCTCCTCCGGTGGAGGCTTCTAGCCCTCGCTCGCCTGCAGCCCGTGCCGCTTGAGGAGCCGCTTGAAGTTCGAGCGGTCCATTCCGGCGGCCCGCGCGGCCGCGGCCACCGTCTGGTGCCGCGCCAGCTGCTGTGCGAGGTAGACGCGCTCGAAGCGAGCCACGGCCTCGTCCTTCGCCGCGGGGAAGGGGAGGAGGGTCAGGTCGGCCTCGGGCTGCGCCCTCTCTCCCACGATCTTGGCCGGCAGGTCGGCGAGCGTGATGGTCTTGCCCCGCCCGAGCACCACCGCGCGCTCGATCGTGTTCTCGAGCTCCCGCACGTTGCCGGGCCAGTCGTGGCTCGTGAGGCAGGCCATCGCCGCGGGGTCGATGCCCTCGAACTGCTTGTTCATGGTGGCCTGGTGCTTGTGCAGGAAGTGGTGCGCGAGCAGCGGAATGTCCTCGCCGCGCTCCCGCAGGGGCGGCATGTCGATGCGCACCACGTTCAGCCGGTAGAACAGGTCCTGCCGGAACGCGCCTTCCTTGACCTTCTTTTCCAGGTCCACGTTGGTCGCGGCGATGATGCGCACGTTGACCGTGACCGTCTGCGTGGCCCCTACCGGCCGCACCTCCCCTTCCTGGATCGTGCGCAGGAGCTTGACCTGCGTGGGGAGCGCCATGTCGCCGATCTCGTCGAGGAAGATCGTGCCGCCGTCCGCCGCGGCAAAGAGCCCGCGATGCGTCGTGGTGGCCCCCGTGAAGGCTCCCTTCGCGTGCCCGAAGAGCTCGCTCTCGAGGAGCGTCTCCGTGAGAGCCGAGCAGTTCAGCGTGACGAGCGCTTTTTGCGCGCGCGGGCTGTTGCGGTGGATCGCCTGCGCCACCATCTCCTTGCCCGTGCCGCTCTCCCCCATGATCAGCACCGTGGCCGGGCTGGCCGCGACGCTGCGTACGAGCTCGATCACACGCTTGATCGCCTCGCTCTGCCCCACGACGTGGCGCAGCGGCTGTCCCCCTTCCATCTCGCGCTCGAGCTGGCGCACCCGTCGCTCGAGCCGGCGCAGCTCGGCCGCGCGGCGCACCGTGAGCTCGGCCGCCTCCATGCTCTCGAACGGCTTGCTCAGGAAGTCGTAGGCCCCCCGCCGGATGGCCTCGACGGCGTCCTGCACGCCACCGAAGCCGGTCATCATCACGACCTCCACCTCCGGCCGCTTGGTCTTGATCGCGGTGAGGAGCTCCATGCCGTCCATTCCGGGCATGCGGATGTCCACCACCGCCACGTCGAGCTCGAGCCCCTCCACCTGCGCGGCGGCGGCGACCGGATCCTCGAGGAGCGTGACCTTGTAGCAGGGGTCGGCGAGGATCTCGCGCCACGACTTGAGGACGCTCGGGTCGTCGTCCACCACGAGGACGGCGATCTGTTCGGACGCCTTGCCCATCAGCGCCGTCCTTCCTGCGCCGGCGCGGCGGGTAGACGAACCCGGACGGTGGCGCCTCCGTCCTCGGCCGTCACGATCTCCAGGTCCGCCCCGAGCGCCGTTGCCAGGACCTGGCGCGCGGTGACGACTCCGCCCGCGGTCGGCCAGGCGGTGTGGGCCGTCGAACCGCGCTCCGCCCCAGTGGGACTCGCCTCGGGAGAGCTGGCCCGCCGCGCCTCGGTCACCGAGAGCTCGACCGGCCCCTCCGGCGCCAGGTCCCGCGCTGCCACGCGCACGGTATCGCCCGGCCGACAGGCCGCGACCGCCTCCTGCACGAGGTCGAGCAGCAGCAGCTCGAGGTCCACCGTCCGCCCGAACACGCGTCCCGCGCCGGACAGGTCCTCCACCTCCAGCCGCACCCGCGCCATGTCGGCGTGGTGCTGCACGAGCGTCTGGACCTCGGAGCACACGGCCGGCAGGGAGAGCGCTTCCGGCTCGGGCGACCGCCGTCGCCGCGCGAAAGAGAGCAGCCCTTGAATGAGGCGCCGGCACTTCTGTGCGGCCTGGTGTACCTCGAGCGCGGGCTCGTGCAGCCCCGGCTCCTCCGTCGTCTTGCGCGCCAGCGCCTCGGAGAAGACCATGATGCTCGTGAGGGGGCTGTTCAGCTCGTGCGCCACCGCGCCGGTGAGCTTGCCCACCGCGGAGCTCCGGTACGCGCCGATCGCGGCGTCGAGCTCCGCCGCTCCGGCCCGTGCCGTCGGAGGCGAGCCCGGCCGCGACTCGAGCTCGTCGCCAACTAGCCGAAGGGCGCTCGCGAGGCCCGCCCCCGGCGCGCCGGTGAGGAGATGGTCCGCTCGAGCGACGTTCACCGCCTCGACGGCCGCGGGCAGCTCGTCTGCGTGACAGACCACGCGAAGCGCGGGATGGCGCTGACGGGCCTCCGCGATCACCTCCGTCCAGCCGATGAAGCTCGGGTGAGCGACGATCACCTGGGTGAGCCGCTCGAGGTCGACCTCGTCGCGGCGGCCCGCCTCCGTGACCTCGGCGAGCGCGGGCGAGAGCGCCTCTCGCATGCTCGCGCGCGCGGAGGCCAGGGGATGAAGGAGCAGGACCTGCAACGCCCCGCCCGGCGCATTCGGCTCATGGGTCATTGGTGACCCTTCGACTGTAGCCCCGCGCTCCCGCACCGGCAAGACAGGTCCACGACTTTCCCCCTGTCCGCTTGCGCAGGTCGAGGCCCGCCTCCTGGGTCGCACATGACCCTGGTTCAGCCTCACGCATTTCTCGGTGCTTAGCCTGCGTGGCGTCGCGCAACGGGTCACCGATGACCCAGCCGTGGATCCGGCACATCGGATAATTTAAAATAATATCAACGCAATAGGTCATGGCACATGCGTTGCTGTTAGCCAGCACACGGGATAGCGGAGGGACGAGGATGAGCAGCCAAACGCAGAGCGAACGCCAGCAGCTAGCCCAATCGCTCATGCCTCTGGTGCACGAGGTGGCGGCGCAGGTAGCCCGGCGGTTGCCGTCCCATGTGGCGCTGGACGATCTGGTCGGGGCCGGGCTGCTCGGCCTGGCCGGCGCTCTCACGCGCTTCGATCCGGAGCGGGCCGAGACCTTCAAGGGCTATGCCGAATTCCGCATTCGCGGAGAGATCATGGACGAGCTCCGCCGTCGCGACATCATGTCCCGCGAGGCGCGCATCGAGAGCAAGAAGTTGCAGCGCACGATGCATCAGCTTTCGGGCGAGCTCGGTCGCGACGCGAACGACGACGAGGTGGCCGGACGCCTGGGCGTCTCGCTCGAGGACTACCGCGGCGTTCAGGTCCGTCTGGCCTCGGCGCGCATGGTTTCGGCCGATGACCTGGAGCTGGCCTCGGAGCAGCCCGGAGTGGAGGCGGAGTTGACGCAGCACGAGACGCGGGCCCGCTTGGCCGAGGCGATCGAGGAGCTCCCGGAGCGCCAGCGGCAGGTGCTGTGGCTCTACTACTACGAGGAGCTTCCGCTGCGGGACATCGCGGACCTGCTCTCCGTGTCGCCGTCGCGCGTGTGCCAGATCCGCTCTGAAGCCGTGGAGCGCCTCCGAGCGGCCGTGGAACGTCGGGCCGCGCTCGCGGCGTAGACGCCCCCTCCCAGCCCCGCCACCGACCAACAATCCCTGACGATTCAACTCCCTGGCGCATCCGGCGGCGGTGGTCCTAAATGACCCGCCGGCGCGGTCGATGGATCAGGGAGTCATGCCCCAGCGCCCCCGACGCCGTACCGCGCAGCTCTTCCACCTCCGCCGCGAACTCGCGACGGGACAGCTCCGCATCGATCCGTTCAAGCTCGCCGACGCGCTCCTGCGGCGAGAGCCTTCGCTCCGCGGAGGGCACCCCGAGGAGCTTGTCCTCCCGAAGGCCGGCGGCACGAACTAAGTCAGGGCCCTGATTCGCCCGCCCGTCGGTTCGTTGCCCGCGCGCGTCCGTCCGCCCGGCGTGCGCTTGCGCTTTGCGCTCCCTTCCACGATGCTCTGCCCGCCATGCCCCACGAAGCGATCGAGCAGCAGGCGCGACTCTGCGGCGCCATCGCGCGACAGCTCGGGGGCGTGCTCGCGCAGATGCGGGCCCACGCCCGCGAGGGACTCTCCCTGGTGGACGTGGGGGCCGCGGGCGCCGCAGAGCTCGAGGAGGTCGTCGCGCTGGGGGAGCGCGCGCAGGAGATCGTCGACCAGCTCCTGGCGATCGCGGGCAAGCAGCTCCTAGTACGCAAGCGGGTCGCCCTCGTGCCGTGGCTCTCCACCACGCAGAGCGCGCTGGCGCACGAGCTCCCCCACGGAGTCAATCTGACCCTCGAGACCTCCGCCGACGCGCTCGCCGAGGTGGAGATCGACGTCCAGGCCATACGGAGCGTGCTCGCAGAGCTCCTCGGCAACGCGGTGCTCGCGGGAGCCAAGCAGATCCTGCTGGAGCTGGGCGTCGTCGAGCTGGACGCTCGGCTGGCGGGAGAGCTCGACCTGGCGCCTGGCGCGTACTGTCGGCTCGCCGTGCGCGACACCGGCTGCGGCGTTCCCCCATCGATCCTTCCGCGAGTTCTGCAGCCCTTCGTCAGCACGCGCGAGCGGCTGGGGCTCGGGCTGGCCGTGGCCATGGGCACGCTCAGGCAGCACGGCGGCGGCCTCGAGCTGGCGAGCGTGGTGGGGGCGGGGACGACGGTGTCGCTGTACCTGCCGCGTGCGGGCCGCGTCGGTCGAGCGGCGCATGCGACGGGCGAGCAGCACCCGCGCGGCAGCGAGCGCGTGCTGGTCGTGGACGACGAGACGCTCTCGCGCCACGCAGCGGTGCGACTGCTGCGCTCGCTGGGCTACGAGGTGCTGCAGGCCGGCTCGGCGCGCGAGGCGCTCGAGACGCTCGCCGGCCTGGACCGTCCGGTGGACCTGCTGATCAGCGACGTGGTGATGCCGGAGACGAACGGGTTCGAGCTGGCGAGGCAAATTGCGTCTCGCCAGCCCTCCCTTCGTACGCTCTTCACGTCAGGATATGCGGCCGAGATGCTCGAAGGCGCGCCGCCCGATGCACGATTGATCCAGAAGCCCTACACACACGGCGAGCTGGCACGAGCTGTACGGCAAGCTCTCGATCCGTAGCGCTGCGGCCGCGTCCCGCCGGGTGGGCCGGGCGGAGCAACAGCGCGTGCGCCACGCCTACAGGTCGTGGGGACGGACGGTCGCGCGACCGTTGTTCTGCGTGCGGGTCGCGGCGCTGTCCAGCAGCTCGTAGATCTTCTCGCTGAGAGCCGGTACCACCTCGGAGCTGCTCTGCAGGTTCTTCGACTTGATGTACTCCTTGATCTTGCTCGCCACCACGAGAACCTCGCGGTTCGCCGCCGCCGCCTTCTTGCCGCCAGCCTTCGCCTTCGTCTTCGTCGCCTTCGCCATGGGGACTCCTCCTTCTTCTGTCGTGTGAGTTGGCTTCTTCCTGAGGAGGACTGCGTGCTCAGGAAGAACTCTTGTCAGGTATTCGCTCGATCTTGTCAAGACCCCTGGCGCGAGAAAGTGCCCCTCTGAGCCCTTCTGTGGGCATCTTCGGCGCGGCGCGCATCGCGAGGTCGTGGAGGTGCGGCGTGCGATCTCTCTCGCAAGAGATCCGGAACCGCGTCGTGGATCAGTGGATCTTCGCCGGGCTCAGCTTGAAGACGTACGAGCGCGTGACCCGTCGATGGATCCGCGTGCGCAGCAGCATGAAGCGCTTTCCGTGCTGAAGAGTGATGTCGAGCGGCGTGCTGTTGCGGTGCGCGGGGAGGGTGAGCGGCGTCTTTCCGAGGAGCTTACCGCCGTGAAAGACGAGCGCTCCCGGTGGGATGGTGTTGATGGTGACCTTGATCTGTTCCTTCTTCGAGCGGTCGCGTTGCTCGCGCACGTCCCGGGGACGAACGGACCAGAGGGGACCGAGCTTGCCCCGCGGCGTCACGACGCGCAGGCGCGCGAACGGATCCTGCGCGGGGCGCGAGGCCGGGGCGGGCTTCTCCTCGCGCGGGCGTTCGGCCTCGGCCGGCGGATCCTTCGGGTCCTCGGCGTTCAGCGCGAGGGGCCAGGACAGCACCGCCCCGATGAGTAGGTATCGACGCATCGCGGTCACATTCGATCATACGGGGGCAGGGCTGTCAAACGGGAGCGGGCGGGAAGGGGCGCGCTACTGGACGCGATTCCAGCTGGCGGCGAAGCGCGGCTTGAAGGCGCTCTCGCCGATGAGAACCTTGTTCTGGGCCCAGAAGAGCTTGTTCTCGCCCCCATTGGCGCCCTTCGGCAGAGGCCAGGTCAGGTCCCCCTCGTGGTTGTCCACCACGAGCAAGACCACGAGACGAGCTTCCTTGCCGTCCCGCTCGAGGAAGGCGAGACCACTACCGTCCGGGGACCAGCTCAGCGGGCTGATGAGTTGACGCTTGCGCGCCGCCGTGGTGCTGCCGCGAGGCCATACGATGTGATCGTCTACTTTGATGATCGGGCGACGCGTGTCGTTGCTCACGTAGGCCAAGCGCTTGCGCCCGGGCGACCAGACGAAGGAGCGCCCGCGCAACACGCGCACGACCTCGCCCGTGGAGACGGAGTGGACCACGTAGGCGTCGCCCGACTTGTCCGGCGGAGCGACGTACGAGATCTGATCGTCGTCGATCCACTCGAGCTCCGACGGCTGGCCGGGGCGATAGACGGGGAACTCGTTCACCGAGTCGCCACGGAGGTTGCGGACCACCACGAAGGAGAACGCGCCGCCTTCGACGTCGCGACGCGGCTTCGCCTTCACGTAGGCGAAGCGCTGCCCGTCGGGAGCCCACAGCATCTCGTCGCGGCCGACCTCGGCGAGCGCCCACTCGCGGCGTCCTTCTCGCGCGAAGGCCTTCCCTTCACGAAAGAAGACGCGCACGCGCTGCGGGGCGACGACCGATCCCATGGCGTGATCCCGAGTGGATCCTGGCGTTGGGCCCGGCGTGCTGGGTGAGGAAGTGGTAGCGCATCCGCCGAGGAGCCCGGCGAAGAAAATGGAGGCCTTACTCAAACGACGGCTTGCCATTTCGGATGGGTTCATAGTCGCAAATCTCGAGCGGCCGAGTCAACGCGGCAGACGTTTTTTTTTCGCGGAGAGACATCTTTTTCTCTCGTGGCCGATTGGGTCACGCGCGCGCTTTCGACGCGAACGATCTACGTCGCGAACATCATGGCGCTCTTGCGATCGCACGCCGAGAGACACACACGACGGCACACGGCCCGTCGATGTGCCGCGCGAGGGTCAAAAAATTGCCCACCCCACTACCCCTCCATACACTCGAACGCGCACGCCAACGGCGAGGATGCAGCTCATGAGGATGCGGCGATGAACGAGCTCTGGGAGCGACGAGACCACCGCGTGCGCTACCAGGCCACCGTGCGGCTGCTGCCGCCGGGCCAGCAGCGCACCATCTTGGCCGAGGCGAGCAATCTCAGCGCCTCGGGTGTCTTCGTGCAAGCGCCGGAGCTGTGCGACGTCGGGACCGAGCTCCTGTGCGATCTGCCGCTGCCCGACGATCACCTGACCGTGCGAGGGAGAGTGGCCTGGGTGAAGCCCTGGCGCGGCGCGGAGCAGGTCCCCGGCGCGGGGATGGGGATCCAGTTCATCGACCTGTCCGACGGTGACGAGCGTCTGTTGCGGCGGCTCGTGGGGCCGATGCGCGAGGAGAACCAGTCGGTCAAGGTGTGGTTCGAAGGGATGTCGCAGCCCGTTCGCGCGCAGGCCGTGAGAACCGGCGACGGCATTCGCTTGCGGACGGTGCTGCCCTTTCTGCGGCTGGACTCGGCGGTGCGCGTGGCGTTCGGCGAGGGGGACAGCGCGGTCGAGGCCGAGCAGTTCGGCGTGCTCCACGGTGTCGCGCTCGAGGCGCGCGCCCCGCACGACGTGCCGAGGCTGCAGGTCGATCTGTCCTTGCCGCTCCGCACGGCGCAGCACGCCGACGCCGAATCCGTCAGCGAGGACGAGGACGCGGACCTCGCCGAGTGGCAGTCGGAGCGGACGCCCACGATGCAGTTTCAGGTGGCGCGGGAGCCCATCGCGCCCGTCGTGGCCGAGCCGGCGCCCGTGACCGACGAGCCGATGCTCCTCGTCACGCACAAGAGCTCGTCGAATCCGGGGGTCGCGGCGGCGGGCTCCATCGAGCTGAAGGCGTGCGTGGACCTTCCTGCGGTGGAGACGTCGTCGGTCGAGGTGGCCGAGGTCGAGGACGCTTCCGACACGCTGGTGAGTCAGCGGCGGTCGGCGCTCGCCGAGGAGGTTTCCGCGCGCCCCGTCGGTCCACCGCCGCTCAGCGAGCCCGTGATTCCGATCTACGAGGACCCGCCGCTCTCGGCGGCCGAGTACGGGCGCTACGGCGAGTTCTGGGAAGAGACCGAGGCGCCGCGTCGCCGCAGTCGCCGTGCGTGGCTCTGGGCGGCGGCGGTGGTGATGGCCGGGATCGCCGTGGCCTCGCTGGTGCAGACCAAGCCGTGGGAGACGGTGGCCGACCGGCTCGAGCAGGGACAGGGGGAGACGCTCTCGGCGGTGGACGTGGATCCGTTGCGTTCGACGGCGTCGGGGGCGGCTCCGACCATCGTGCGCGTGCCGGCCAAGGAGGACCCGCAGCCGGCGGCTCAACCGGCCCCCAAGGCGGTGGAGGCCCCTGTCGCGGCGGCGGCCGCCGCCGAGGCCAGCGCCGAGGACAGGCCCGACGACGCCCCGGAGGAGCCCGCCGCGCCGAGCGTTGTCGCCCCCAAGGAGGTCGCGTCGAAGGCGACGGCGGGGAAGACCCTGCAGCCCAAGGCTTCCCCTGCGGCGAAAACGGACAAACACGCTAAAGCAGTAAAAGCCGCGAAAGCTGTAAAAGCTGTCGCTCCGGCGTCGCGCCATCCCGTCGTCACGGTCGACGGGAGCCGTGCCGTGGTGACCATCCCGGTGAAGGGGTCGCTCGAGGGAGCCAAGCACTACCGGCTCGCGTCACCCGAGGGGGTCGCGATCAACCTGCCCCAGGGCGAAGCCGGCGTCCCCGTCGGCAACTACGCCCTGCAGAAGGGCGGCTACCGCCTGGTGTGGGTGCGCAAGCGGCCCGAGGGAGGGGCGCACCTCCGCGTCTTCTTCGCGGGGACGAAGGGCGAGTGCGAGGTGAAGCTCGAGAAGGGGCTCGTCCGCGTCATCCTCGCGCCGACGGCGAAGTAGGCCGACGGCGAAGTAGCCCGCCGCATCCCTGCCCGCCCGCCGCGCTCGTTCGGCTTGCCCTACATCTCGTGGCCGCTGCCCGTCTCGAACTGCGAGGCCTCGGCGGAGATCTTGTTCGTGAGCTTCATGAGCTGCGCGGCGGCCCGGGAGAAGCGCGGGCCTCCCTGCGCGTCGGTGGCGCCGAGGGCAGGGTCGCTGTTGCCCGTGCCGCGCGTGCGCTGCTTGAGCAGGGCGCACTCCTTGAGGTCGGTGGCCATGATGTTGTAGGCGTTGACGCCGCCTCCCACGTCGGTGTCGTGCCCGAGCTGGAGCGTGTGGCCGACCTCGTGCACGAAGGTCGAGACGAGCGCCTCCTCGAGACTCACCGCCGGAGGATTGGGCAGGTTGCAGGTGGGGAAGAGCTTCTGCAGGTTCCCCGAGTAGATCAGCACGCCGGCCTTGTTCGGCCCGGCCTGGGTGGAGCCGACCGTCTCGCCGCCGCGGGCCGCCGAATCGGGGCGCTCGGCCACGAGCATCACGTGCACCATCTCGGCGTGCGCCACGGAGGAGAGGCTCGCGCCCGGGCCGTGCGCGCCGAGGTAGTCCATGCGGGCGTTCACGTCGGCGGCCAGGTTCGAGACCGGCAGGTCGCGCTCGTCGACGTAGACGTGGGCCGCGATGCCGGGCTTGCCGTCGGGATTTGCGAGGTCGACCGCGGCGTAGGCCTCGACGAACTCGGCGAGCAGGGTCGGGGAGGGGCCGAAGCCCTTCTGGTAGTCGAGCTCGATCACGAGATCCCTGTGCGTCGGGCTCGGCCGGGCGTTCTCCGCGGTGGCGGGCACGCGGTAGAAGCCCCACTCCTGCTGCGCGGTCAGGCCGTCTTTGTCGTCGTCCTCCTGTCCGTCGGGGACGCCGTCGCCGTCGCTGTCCTTCTTGGTCGGGTTCAGCCCGAAGAGCTGCTCGAAGCCGTCCGGCAGCCCGTCGCCATCGCTGTCCTTGGTCGGGTCGATGGGGGCCGCGTCGGGCGGGCGTGGGCCGCCGTCGCGCCGCGCCCCGTCGGCGAGGCGGGAGTCGCCCGGCAGGCCGGCCTCTCCCGGCGGTCCGCCGCCTTCCTCGCGGCCGGCGTCGGTGAGGCCCCCGTCTCCGCTCCGCTGGGGCGAGCCTTCACAGGCCGCGAGACACAGGACCGAGGCGAGGGCGACGGCGATCGGCGCGTTCATGACGGCATTGTATCGCGAGCCCTCAAAAAACGAGCGGCCAGCCCTTCTGGACTGGCCGCTCTGCGCGACGGGGGTGAGCGATGGGGATTGAACCCACGGCACCCGGGGCCACAACCCGGTGCTCTACCACTGAGCTACGCCCACCACATCTCTACTGCGTTCTACTGCTATTCACTGCCGTCTACTGCTATCGACCGCGACGTAACCGCGTCCGCGCCGGAGGTGGTACGCCTGGCAGGACTCGAACCTGCGACCCTCGGCTTAGAAGGCCGATGCTCTATCCGGCTGAGCTACAGGCGCGCAACGGAATCGACGACCTGATACGACGTTTCTCCGTGCGGCCCGCCACCCCGGTGGCGCGCGCGCAGCAGTATGACGATCGGCGGGGGACGGGTCAAGGGTCGAGTACGCGAACGGGGGACAGCTCCCCTGCTCAGTCCGCGAAGAGGGCGTGGCAGCGGGCGCAGAGGCGGACGAGCGCGTCGTAGACCTTGGCCCGCTGCTCGACGGTCTTGGCGGCGCCGGCCCGGCGCCCCACCTTGTGCACCTCGTCGGCGAGGACGCTCGCCTCCTTGCCGGCGCTCTTGGGGGGGATCTCGTGCGACTTCAGCGGCTCTTCGGCGAGCACCGCCGTCGCCGTCTTCCAGGCGTAGTCCGACGGACCGACGAGCCCTTCCCAGAGGCGAGACATGGCCCACGCGTGGCGCGCCATGTGGCTCTTGCGGTCCTTCCCCTCGGGAGGCACGGTGCCGAGGGGGAAGTTGACCTCCGTCTTGGTCTGACGGTGGCAGCCGCCGCAGGTGGCACCGAGCTCCGCGACGGCGCTGGCGGCCTCGGCCACGCTCTTGGCCTTGCCGGCGCGAACGGCGGCCTCGCGCATGGCCTTCAGCCGCGGCTGCCACGGTTCGGGCGCCTTCTTGCTCTCCATCTGGTCGTCGGCCAGGGCCTTCGACGGCGCTGCCAGGCCATCCAGCCGGCCGGCGATCACGGCGTTTCTGAGGGTCGTCGCGGCGCCGAAGTGGCCGCGCATGTGCTCGGCCAGGGAATCGGCGCGCGCGTCGGCACCACCGTGCTCACCCGCCGGCGCTGCATCGGGGCTCGCCTTTTCCGCCGCGGGAGCGGGTTTCTTGGCCGCGCTCTGCTTCTCGGGCGTCTTCGTGGGGTCCGGATTCGGAGCGGTGGGTTCCTTGCAGCCGACCGCCCCCGCGGTGGCTGCGATCGTCCAGCATACGAGCCATCGACGTCGATTCAGGTGCTTCATGGTCCTCTCGGCAACGTGGGGGCGCCCAGTGTAGCCGCCGGGAGGCTCCGAGGGCAACGGAGGCCGTGCGGGGGGCCGACCCGGAGGCGGACGAGGGACCGCCGCTGACGAGGGACCGCCGCTTGCCGGCGGGGTGTCCGTGCGACAAGATGGTTCGGGCCCGCAAGCGAGCGGGCTCTGCCGCCCAAGCCAACGCGGGAGTACGAAGCGCGATGCTGGCGACCAAGAAGGTCATCACCCTCATCCTCACCGAGGACTGCAACTTCTCCTGCGGCTACTGCTACCTCGTGCACAAGAACAAGGAGCGGCGCATGCCGTTCGAGGTGGCGCGCGCCGCCATCGACTACGTGCTGACGCACGACGACCTCTTCTGGGAGGACGAGGTCATCTGGGAGTTCATGGGTGGCGAGTCGCTCCTCGAGGTGGACCTGGTCGAGCAGTTGATCGATTACATCCGGCAGCGCACCTTCGAGCTCGACCATCGGTGGTTCGCCGGGTCCACCTTCAGCATCTCGTCGAACGGGGCGCTCTACCACACGCCGAAGGTGCAGCGGCTCGTCGAGCGCCATCGCGACTCGCTCGAGATCATGATCACCGTGGACGGCCCGGAGCACGTCCACGACGCGGAGCGCGTGACGGCGCGAGGCAAGGGCACCTACGCCCAGGTGGTGGCGAACGTGCCTCTCTGGCTGCGGCAGTTCCCGAACGCCTCGACCAAGGTCACCCTGGCGCGCAAGAACCTGTCCTTCTTGGCCGAGTCGGTGCTCCACCTCTTCTCGCTCGGCATCAAGACCATCAACGCCAACGTGGTCTTCGAGGACGTTTGGGAGCCGGGGGACGACGTCCTCTTCGAGGAGCAGCTCGACCGGCTGGCCGACGCGATGCTCGAGCGGCGCCTCTACCGCGACTACTCGTGTTCTCTCTTCGACGAGACGATCGGACGCCCGCTCGATCCCGAGGTGGACAACCTCAACTGGTGCGGGGCGGGCAAGATGCTCGCCATCGATGCGGCGGGGAACTTCTACCCGTGCAACCGCTTCCTCGGCTTCTCGCTCACCCGGCGCGAGGCGCGCACCGTCGGTAACGTCGCGGAGGGCCTCTCGCTCAACCGCGTGCGCCCCTTTCTGGCCTTGACCCGCTCGACGCAGAGCGACGCGAAGTGCGTCTCGTGCGAGGTCGCATCGGGGTGCGCGTGGTGCCAGGGGCACAACTACGACTGCGCTGACACGCCGACGATCTACCAGCGCGCGACCTACATCTGTCTGATGCACCAGGCGCGGGTGCGGGCGAACCGTCGCTACTTCGCGCGGCGGGCCGAGCTCGACGGGTCGGGGCCCGGGGCGTGATGCGTTCGCTGGTGGTGCTCCTCGGAGGGGCGGCTCCCTCGTTCTGCTACTACCCGAGCCCGGGGGGCGCGTCGGCGCAGCCGATGTCCGACGAGGTCTTCGGCGCCGTCCTGGCCTTCGCCAAGGAGCGGGGGCTGGCGCTGCAGCTCGTCGCGGGCGTCGAGGGTCTGAGCGACGCACGGCGGGCGCTGCTCGACGGGCGCGAGGTCGTCTGCTACGTCCCGGCCGGCGCGCGCGCGCTGGCGCCGGAGGACGTGCCGGTCGTCGAGCTGACCGTCGACGGTGGCGACGCCATTTCCCGCCTGAGACCGGGTGAGCACGAGCTCGCCATCCTGCGCGTCCCGAGGACCGGGCTGGCGGGCTGGCCCGAGGCCTTTCGGGCGCTCGGCGCGCGCGTGCAGCGCGTGGTGCTGGTCTTGCTCGATCAGGACGCGTGGAGCGAGGCGGAGCTCGCGTGCCACGCGGAGGCGCTCGCCGAGGTGCGCCGCGCGTGCGAAGGGGAATACCTGGCCGGGCGCTGGACCGAGCTGAGCGCGCTCTCGGACCGCCTGGTCCTGCAGGAGCCCGTCGAGTGCGGGGCCGGCCTCGACCACCTGACGGTGGACCCCGAAGGGGGATTGCACCTCTGCCCCGGCTTCGCCCTCGACGGCGCGCCGGCGCTGGGGCAGCTCGGTGACGAGCCACGCCTGCCGAACCGTCGGCTGCTCGAACGCGCCGCGGCGCCCATCTGCGCCCTCTGCGACGCGTATCATTGTCGTCGCTGCGTGTACCTCAACCGTCGCGCCACGCTCGAGCTGAACACGCCGCCGTGGCAGGTCTGTCGGGCCGCCCACCTGGAGCGCGAGAGCTCGCGACAGCTCCTCGAGGCGCTGAAGGAGCACGGGCGCATGACCGACCTCCCGAGCATTCCGTTCGTGTCGTACGAGGAGCCGTTCGAGAAGCTGACCAACCGCAAGATGCGGCAACCGCGGGCCCCGCGCGAGGTCGTCGCGGCGACGCAGGCGGCGGCCTGTGCAATCGACAAGGAGCAGGCGATGGCCAAGAAGCTCGTGGGACGGGTTTCCCCCGAGGAGCGAGACGAGGTTCGGGAGCTCTTCCAGCGCAAGACGGCGCTCGGAGAGCTCTTTCTCGCGCTCGGCAAGATGGACGCGGAGACGCTGGCGAAGTCGCCCCTCTACGAAAAGGCCGTGCGCGACATGGGGGGCGTGAGTGTGCGCTTTCAGCAGTGGTGGGAGGGAATGGCCCGGAAATACGGCTGGGAGGGGAAGGACGGGGGGAACTGGTCGATCGACTTCGACTCGTGCGACATCTACCTCGAGTGAGGTGCGAGGCGGCGAAGAGCTCTCTTTCGTTGAGCGCCGGAGAGGACTCCCGTAGCATGGAGAGTGGCGTGTCGCGCGGGATGAACCGATGTCCGTGAAGAAGCCGTCCGACAGAGAAGGCGCCTCCGACGAGCGAGCGACAGCGCGCGTCGAGCGGCGACAGGTGCTGCGGTACCTCGGCGGCGTGGGGTTCGTCTTCCTCGCGCGCTGCGCCGGGGACGGGAAGTACGAGCAGTCGCCCGACGCCGAGACGGCCACCTTTCGCGACGCGGGACGCACCGACGGGCGCGGAGACGGTGCGTCTGGCGGGGACGGTGCCGGGGACTCGGCGGCGCCCGGTGACGGCGCGAGCGCCGATAGCGCGCTCACCGATGGGCCGCGCCCCGATCGCGGGCTGCGGGATGCGACGAGGGCCGATGCACCGCGACGCGACGTCGGGACGACCTGCGGGGCGAGCTGCACCGGGAGCTGCACCACGGCCTGCGGCGGGAACTGCACCGGGAGCTGCACGACGGCCTGCGGCGGGAACTGCACCGGAAGCTGCACCACGGCCTGCGGCGGGAACTGCACCGGGAGCTGCACGACGGCCTGCGGCGGGAACTGCACCGGGAGCTGCACGACGGCCTGCGGCGGGAACTGCACCGGAAGCTGCACGACGGCCTGCGGCGGGAACTGCACCGGAAGCTGCACGACGGCCTGCGGCGGGAACTGCACGGGGAACTGCAGCGGAAGCTGTTCCGGAGGGTGCCAGGGCAACTGTCAGGGAACCTGCTCCGGAGGCTGTCAGGGCAACTGCCAGGGCGGTTGCGGCGGGACGTGCTCCGGAGGGTGCCAGGGGAGCTGCGGTTCCAACTGCTCGGGCGGCTGCAAGGGGGCCTGCACCGATCAGTGCTCGGGGACGAACTGCCACTGCGCCTCGGGGTGCAGCGGGAGCTGCTGCGGCAAGTGCAACCTGTGGTGCAGCAGCAACTGCCAGGGGGCGGTGAACGCGGCGGCCTTCCCGGCGCGGCACCGCGCGAGCGCCTCGGCCACCCTCGGCGCGAGCTATCGCTGCACGCCCTCCTCGGTGAAAGCGCGACCGCAGTAGCGACGCGGGCCCGCTAATTACCTAGGCGCGAGTCCACCGTCCGCCCCGTGGCGAAGACCGCGTCCGTCAGGCCGCCGCCGCCGTAGAAGGCGAACTGCACCGCCGAGCCCTCCCACCAGAGCTTGCCGTAGACCTGGCCGAGGAGCGTGCTGCCGGCGCGGACGTTGACCCAGACGTGGCGTACTAGCTGCGAGCACCAGAGGGTGTTCGTCGGCACTCCCACGTCCAGCTCGACGAAGGAGCTGCGCTTCGCGGTGGCGAAGAGGCGCCGACCGGAGCTCCTCGGGTTGTGGAAGCGCGAGAGCTCGCCGCACTGATCCGAGTAGCGTACCTCGAGGTCGAAGAGCTCGTTCGAGCTGCCGAGGTCCACGAGGAAGCGCGCGTCGTAGGTCGGCTTCGTCACGGCGCTCACCTCCGCCCGTCGCGCGGGCAGCTCGCCGATGCCGATCAGGTCGAGCGCCACGAAGGCCCTGCCGCCGCGCGGGTAGGTGCCCTCGCTCGTCGAGCCGTCCTTGTTGGGCGTGTCGAGCCAGGTCTTGGCCCACACGTGGCCGTCCCGCGGCGTCTCGTAGGTGTTGAGCCAGAGCCGGTCGAGGCAGACGGGCGTCGGCGCCGTGGCGAGGGCCGCGAGCACGCTGCCGTCGGTCCCCGCCGTCTCGCGGAGGTTCACGTTCGGCCAGAGCGTGTAGGCCGGCAGGCCGTCCTTGATGCCGATGTTGTCGCCCGGGCAGGTCTCGCTCGGCTCGGACTGGCCCGGCGTGCAGCCGAGGACGTTCCCGCGGCGGCAGGTGGGGCGGGCCCCCAAGCGGTAGCCCTTCCCGAGGTCGGCCTCGGCCAGGTAGACCGACGACTCGCCGAACTCCAGCCGATGGTAGGCCGCGAGGCGATACTTCGCGCCCTGGATGGTGGTGGTCTTGCGATCTACGCAGAGCTCCTCGCCGTAGAGCGCCTTCGTGGTCTGCAGCGCCGGCCCCTTCGTGGCGTCGTAGTAGTAGATCGGCGCGCGGGAGGCGGCCCAGCGCTTCTCCCCGCCGGTGATGAGGACCGAGAGGGAGTCCACCGCCACGTCGCAGCTCGTCGACGCCGCGCCGCTCGCCTGCCGCGCCCCGTCGGGCGAGAGCTCCTCTCCGCCGCAGGCGGCCAGGCTGGCGACCATCAGGCCGGAAACGATCAGGGTGCGATGACCTCGTCGCATGGAACGTGCTCCTCGGCCCGCGGCTCTCGCGGCGGGCGTTGCTGCGGTGTACGCGCGTGAGACGGCGCCAGTGCAAGCCGGGCACCAACGCCTGGCGCCTTCACCGGCAGGGGCAAGCGGGCGCGCGGCGGAGGGGCGGGCGGCCGAAGTTGGCGCAAGACTTGGCCCTCGCGCGGGGGACGTCCCGTGGGGCCCGCGGAACGCGTAAGGTGCCCCGGGCGAGAGGCTGGCGCCTGCGACGGTCGGGCGACCGAGATCGAGAGGGCGGGGATCCCTCGGCCCGGCAGGGTGGCGTCTCGACGCGTGGCCGCGCAGGTCAGGGGCGTGGCCGCTGGAGTCCTCCGATGCGCGCGCGCGAGCCCCTCGCGGTGCCCGTGTCGGTCGCTACTTGATGCAGAGCGTGTGGACCCAGATCTTGATGCTCGCGGTGGCCGTGCGGGCGAAGTCGTCCTTGCCGCTGAGCGTGATCGTGTGCTCCGTCCAGGGGGCGCAGTTGCCGGTCTTCGTGGTCTGCACCGCCGCGGTCAGGCTGGCGCCGAAGCCGAGGGCTCCTTGCACCGAGGAGCTCCAGCTGAACTGCATGTTCGGCGAGCCGCTGGCGAGGAAGGTCACGGGCGCAGTGCTGGCCTGATACGAGCCCGTGTCGTAGACGCTCCCGCCCGACGGCCCGAGGATCGTGACGCTGGCCGGCGTCGTCGGCAGCTGTTTCTCGACGATGATGCTGATGCTGGCCTTCGCCTCTTGCCCGCCGAGGCCGGTGCCGACGAAGTCGATCGTGTGTTTCCCCGTGGTGTCGAAGCTCACGGACCCCGACGAGCCCGTGGCCATCTGCGTACCGTCGATCAGCCACCGCAGCTTGCCCTCGGGGATCGGCTTGCCGGTCGTCGGATCGTACGACGACCCCGACAGCGCCACCGCGCTCGACGTATAGAACGAGGTGCCGTTGACGGGAGTCAGGATGTTCACCTGCGGCGCGAGCGGTTCAGCGATCTCGTAGGTCACCCACTTCACGTCCTGCACCACGTTGCGGTCCTCGATCTGATAGAGCTTCACGGCGAAGTGCGCGCTCTTGCCCGTCGCGGGTGATTGATCGAACTGCCCCGACACGTAGCTGCTGAGCGAGTGCGCCGGCACGGTGATGGTGTGTATCTTCTCCACGGATCCCGCGCCGTAGGTCTCGCCCGAGAGCTCGGCCACCGTCTTGTAGCTCAGCTCGACGTTCGTCACGTTGGCGATGCGGTACTTGTAGAGGAAGGGGAGTGGGCGGAGCGCCTTCTCCTCGCCGCCGCCGAGGTCGGACTTGAAGTAGTAGCCCTTCACGTGCGGCTTGCGACCGTCCCAGGCCAGGCTCGCGGTCGCGCCGCCGGGGCCCCCGCCGGTGCCGTAGCGCAGGTCTCCAGGGCCGATCACCACCGAGCCCGAGCGCCTCTCTTTGGCCTTGATGGGCAGATCGGTGATCAGCACCGTGGCGAGCTTGGTCTTGTACGAGGGCTTGGGCGGAGTGCCCGACTCTTCGGTGCCGCGCCAGTTCTTATGCACCTCGAGCCAATCGAACTTGTGCGCCACGTAGCCGTTCGAATCGTGGACGAACATGCCGAACTCGTCGCTGCCCACGGCCACCATCGCGTGGCCCGCGAAGTCGCGGAAGAGCCCCAAGGGCTTGCGCGGCACGCCCGCCGCCGCGTCGCCCGCGTTGATGTTGCGCACGTAGCTCAGGAAGGCCGGAAAGCGGTTGGTCTTCGGCTCGGGGCCTTCGAGGACCATGTCCAGATCCCAGACCTTCTGCAGCCAGTGGCCCTTGGCGCCCACCCAGTCGAGCTCGTCGGACCCAGCGCCCGACTCGCCGGCCTGGCCGGTCTTGCCGGCGATCTGCCAGTTGGCGAGAGCCGTGGTGTTGCCAAAGGTCGTGTTCAGCGGCTCGAGCTCCTCGGCGAAATCATAGAAGCGCAGCAGCGCCGAGAGCGCCGTGGGTACGCACCACGGGTGGCCGCCTTGCCAGTACCAGGGCACCTGCACGAACTCGTCCTCAGTGGGTTTGGGCCGCGGAGCGAGAGAGCCCAGCAGCCAGTATCTCGTGCCCGGAACGGTGTAGTCGTACGAGATGAAGATCTCCGGCCCGTCGGCCTTTCCGGCGCGGCCCTTGTGCAGGTAGGTCACGGCCGGGTGCTCGTCCGATTCGGCGAGGATCACATCCTGCACGTCGGCCGGCTGCGTGGCGAGGGAGAGGGTGAGGACCGCGGGTGCAAGAAAGCGCGGCGCGTCGCCGCCCCCCACCGCCTTCAGCGTCACGCTGAACGCGCTGCCGAGCGGACGCAGCGGGTCCTCGGGGTGCTTGGCGGGCGTGCCGTGGTCGGCGAGCGTCACCACGGCGTCGCCCGAGAGCGCGTTTGGCGGGATGGCCAGCGTCGCCCCTTGCGCGCGCACAGTGCCCCCCGCGGAGGCGCTCACCTGTGCCGTGGTCTCCACCGCCGATCGTCCGTCGACGGCCGGACCGCCGTCGGTGACGGGTCCGGTCGCGGCATCCGTGGTCCCCGAGGGGCTCGAGCTGCAGCCGACGAGCCAGCTCGCCATGACGATCGACAGCAGACCCCGCGCATTGGCTCCCATGCGTGCCTCGCTTTCCTCGCTCGTGAGATGACGAGCCTGGTAGCACGGCGGCGCGCGGACGCGAAGCAGAAGGTGCGGCGGCGAGCGGGGGTCTCGAAGCGGGCCCCCTAGCGCAGGACGGTGACCAGGCCGGCTTCACCCGGCAGGCTCGGGATGTTCTCGAGGAGCAGCGCGGCGAGCCCCCGAGCGTCGATGCGCTCCGGACCCGCGGCGAACGAATCCAGATACCAGTACTTGCCGCGCTCCTCGGCGGGGGTGACCCCCGTGAAGTGATTGTTCGACATCATGTAGAGCAAGCGGAAGGGACGCGCGGACAGGCTGGTGAGCAGGGGCGCGGGCCCGCTCGCCTGGGTGAGCTGGCAGGTCTCCGCGCTGAGGCCGGCGTAGGTGGCCAGGTAGCCGTTGAGGTCCAGATTCGAGAGCCACTCGTAGGCCGCGCGGGGTCGATCCTTGCGCGCCTCGCGGGCCGTGTTGACGGCCGTGCGGACCGCCGCCATCGTCGTGTGCGGCACGGTGATGCCCAGCATCTGCATGCTGTTCAGGAGGAGCGCGGGGCCGCAGTCGTGTCCGTTGCGCTGGCGCGTCCAGCGAATCGTGCGCGTGGGCTCCGGCGTGGAGGCGCCGCCCGCCGCGGGGAGCGTCTCGCGGGCCACGATCGTGAGCTCCACGGTGGGTCGCCTGTGGAGCCTTCCCCGAGTGCGCTCGAAGAGCTGCCGGACCAGCGAGGGATTCCCGTCGGCGCCCTTCGCGAGGGCGGGCCGCACCGGAGCGACGAGCGCGAGCAGGAGCCCTCCGACGAGGGAGGCGAGCGCGACGGAGAGAGCGGGGCGAGCAGTGGCGGAGCGAGCGTGGACCATGGCGTCACCTGGCCCTTAGCAGGACCCGTACCATGGCCTAACTCGTTGGATCGTCGACGGTGAGGCGCGATGCGCTGGGGGCGCGAGACCCGGCCGGGCGGCGACCCGAGCCGGTGCGGTGCAAACGGGGAGCGGCAGGAGGACGATTCCGCCGCTCTTCGGAGCTGCGGGGGTGGAGGGTCGACCTCCGTGCGCGCGCTCGACGGCGCATGGGGTCTGCTGACCCGTGATACAGGCCGGGGGAGTGGCCGGGGCCCGCCGTACCGTCAGGGACCGGCGGCCTAGGCGGGTGTGTCGAATCGGCGGTTTAGCTCGCACCGGGGCCCGCGCGGCGCCACACATCCTCCACGAGCGCGGGCACGCGGCTTGCTCAGCTCCGTCGCGTGCGCGCCTGTCCTACGACCCCCGTCTCCCCGCGGATGCGCCGGGTCGTCGCTCTCGTCGCCCTCGTCGCCGCGCTGGGCCTCTGGCTGCCGCACGCGCCGGTCGAGGCCGCCCGGGAGAAGACCGCCCGACGGACCAAGGAGCGGTCTCGCGTCACCGCGCTGCTCGCCGACCCCGCGGCGGCGGGCTTCTTCCTGCAGCCGGTCACCGTGACGCTGCCGAGGGCGCGCCAGGGCATAAACCCCGTGCCGAAGTCGAGCCACGTGGTCGCGCGACGGCCGGGGCTCGACGTGATCAACGTGCTCCTCGTGCGGCGCGGGCCGAACGGCCGCTATACGGTCACGCTGCGCGAACAGACCCGGGCTCCCGAGGCGGAGCGGCGTCGCGACGCTCGTCGGCCGGGGGGGCACCTCTGGACCCTCTCGGACAGCGCCGGCGAGACGCTCGAAGCGCGCCGTGGTGGTGGCGCCGACCTGAGCCGCAAGCTCATGCTGGGGCTCGTGGAGGAGCTGAACCCGGCCGAGCTGGCCGAGGTGGACGTCAAGCACCTCTCGGACGACGGCCTGGGCCGGCTCTTTCGGCGCCTCTTCCGGCCGGTGGCGCGCCAGCAGGGGATGGCCTTCTCTCCCGATCGCAACGCGGGGGTGGCGAACCTGGTCGTGCTCCTCGAGAAGCAGGGGGTGACTCCGCGTGTGAAGCCGGACCAGCTCGCGCCGAGCGGCGAGGTGGCCGAGAACGGCGCGCGCGTCTTTCGGGACCTGCCGCTGGACGAGGCGATCGGCTACGCGCGAAGTGGGCTCCTCACCGACGGACGTACGGCGCTCGCGCTCCTCATCGCCGCGCATCGGTTGAAGGTGCCGCTGCCGCGGAGCCTGGGCGGCACGCCCTCGTTCGTGAAGCGCCATCGGTGGGCGCACGCCCTGGATCCGGATCGCCGACGCGCGGTGGGCGACAGCGCGTTCAGCGAGGTGCAGCTCGCGGCGGGCAAGGAGCTCGAGCGGAGCGAATGGCGCGGCGACGATCTGGCGATCATCGCCCGCCGGTTGACCATGGGGACGCGCGACGGGACGCGGCAGACCTCCGACCCCGCTCCGCACCAGGTGGCCGAGGCGCCCGACCAGGTCTCGGAGCTGCCCGTGGTGCGCGCTCCGGACGGGCGGCTCTACGTCGCCCTCGTGCCGACCTACAGCTCGGGGGTCGCGGCGCGCAAGGAACGCTGGCTGGCGGCCAAGACCGCGCGCCCCGACGGACCGGCCACGGCCACGGTCCAGCTGCGGGGCATCGTGCGCAACGTAGCCGGGTATCGCGCGGCCTGGCTCGAGCTGCCGGGCTTCGGGGGGGGAGGCGAGCGCGGCAACCTGGGCTCCGTGCCGGTCTACGGCGCGGCCATCGCCGACGCGCACGCCGCGTTCACCGGGATGGGCCTCATCCCGACGAGCGGCACCTGGAACGCCGGGAGCTACAACGCGAGCGGCGGCGAGAACAGCTTCCACATGAACCTGATGGTGCGCGAGTACCGGCTCGCGGCCGGGACTACCGTCGAGGGACTCGCCGCGCGAAAGGCCATTCGGCTGATGCCGCTCGACCAGGCTATCGCGTACGCGCTGAAGAACCCGCGCAAGGTCGATCAGATGACGCAGCTTCAGCTCTTCAGCCTCGCCTTGAAGGAACAGGACGGGCGCATCTTCCAGTTCGCCGATCGGTAGTAGCTCGAGCGTCTCGCCGCGAGCTCGCGCCCCGCCCCGCGGCGACCCTCGCAGTGGCCCGACCGGCGGCCCGACCAATAGTCGTTGGATTTTTCCTGAACGCCACGAACTGCCCTGGCAACCGATGCGGCAGTACGTCGGCGCACCAGCCGTACCGGCGCGACCGTTCACCCCCGAAGGCCGGCATCTCCCGCCCGCGAAGTCGGCGTGGGTTTCGGCCGTGGCTCGTTTGCATGCCGGAGGACGTCTCATGTCGCGTCGTAGCTGGTGCTCGTCTCGGTCGGCCCGGGCGGTAGCGCTCGTAGCTTTGATGGCCTGCGCAGCGGGATGCGGAGTCGACGAGCCGACTCTCGTGACCGACGGTTCGGCCGCCACGGCGGTCGACGCCGCCGACTCCGACGGTGGAACCGGTCCGGCCCGTGACGCGGGCATCGACGATGGCGCAGGCGCGGGCGACCTCGATCCGTGGCAGGAGGACCTCGCGGGCCGTCGCGACCTGCGAGCCGGCAAGGACGCGCAGATCGTGCGCTGTGACGGCAACGGCCTGAGCTGCGGCGGGAAGTGCGTCGATCCGCTGACCAGCCCGGCCCATTGCGGCGGGTGCAACAAGGGGTGCGGCGCCGGGACCTGCGTGCAGGGGAAGTGCGTGTGCGACGCGGGCAAGCAGAGCTGCGGCGGCGCATGCATCGATCCGCTCGCGGACAACGCGAACTGCGGCGGCTGCGGCACGGTGTGCGGCGCCGGGACCAAGTGCACGGCGGGCAAGTGCCAGTGCCCGGCCGGATGGCTCCCCTGCAACGGCGTCTGCACCAACGTGCAGAGCAGCACCGAGAGCTGCGGGGTCTGCGGCAAGAAGTGCGGCACGGGAGAGGTCTGCACCAACGGGATCTGCGGCTGTCCGACGGGCACGACCTCCTGCATGGCCGGGCAGCAGCCCCGCTGCACGGACCTGAGCAAGGACCGCTTCAACTGCGGCGGTTGCGGCAACGCCTGCCCGAGCTGGCAGGTTTGCGCGCAGGGGAAATGCCAGCCCTGCGCCTTCCCCGAGGTGATGTGCTACGCGAGCTCCGAGAGCTGCGTGAATCTCGCGACGAGCGCGAATAGTTGCGGCGCCTGCGGCTCGAGCTGCGGCAGCGGCGCGTGCGTGAACGGCGTCTGCACCTGCCCGGCCGGCACGACGGTCTGCGGCGGGGGGCTGTGCGCCAGCCTCCAGACCGACCCCGCCAACTGCGGGGCCTGCGGGATGCGCTGCGGGAATAGCCAGGTCTGCGTCGCCGGGAAGTGTCAGGCCTACGAGTGTCCGACGGGCTACAGCCTGTGCAACGGGGCCTGCGTGGACCTGAGCAGTTATTTCTCGGCCTGCGGGTCCTGCGGCAACGAGTGCAAGCCGGGACAGACCTGCTACAAGGGCCAGTGCACCGGCACGTGCTCGGCCACGGTGTGCGGCGGAGGCTGCGTGGATACGCAGTCGAGCGCCCAGCACTGCGGGCGGTGCGACCTGCGCTGCGAGAACGTGATCGCGGGCGCGATCTGCACTGCCGGGACCTGCGGGTGCGCCCCGACGCAGCTCGCCTGCCAGCTCCCCGGCGACTACCGACGCGCGTGCATCGATCCGGCGACCGACAACCGCAACTGCGGGGCGTGCGGGGTCGCCTGCGGCCCGGGCTCGCACTGCCAGGGAGGAAAGTGCGTCTGCGACAGCGGGACCGCCTGCGCCGGCAACTGCGGCGGGAGGTGCAAGGCGGGCGAGGTCTGTTCCGGCAGCCAGTGCGTGGCCGCCTGTCCGACGGGGGCGACCACCTGCGGCGGACTCTGCACCGACGCGAAGCGCGACCCGGCCAACTGCGGCGCGTGCGGCAAGCGCTGCACCGCCGGGCAGGTCTGCGACGGCGGCAAGTGCGTCTGTCCGCCGGGGCAGCAGCTGTGTCAGGGGCGCTGCACGGACCTCGCGCTGGACGCCGAGAACTGCGGCGGCTGCGGCAAGGCCTGTGGGCTCGGCACCTGCCTGGCCGGTGCCTGCGTCTGCAACCCGGGAAATCAGCTCTGCGACGGGAAGTGCATCTCCACGGCCAGCGCCGACCATTGCGGACGCTGCGGGAACAAGTGCGGCCCGGGCACGGTCTGCCGCGCGCCGTCGCTCTTTGCCCCGGTAGCTTGTCTGCCGCCGGCGGCGGGCGCGTGCCCCGGCGGTCAGACGCAGTGCTACGGCTCCTATAGGCCCGGAGCTCCACCGCCTCCGGCGAAGTGCGTGGACACCAAGAGCGACATCGAGCATTGCGGCGGCTGCAACAACGACTGCAAGCGGGGCATGGGGTGCGGCTTCTTCAGCAACGAGTGCTACTGCATCGACGGCAAGTGCGAGGGAAGCTGCCCCGCCGGCATGAGCAAGTGTCAGGACCCGATGGCCATGAAGACGGTCTGCGTGGACCTGCAGAAGGACCCGAGCCACTGCGGTATCTGCGGCACCAAGTGCGGGGCGGGGCTTGGCTGCTACAAGGGGCAGTGCCAGGCCTGCCCGAGCGGAACGCAGTCCTGCAACGGGAGCTGCATCGATCTTCTCACCGACGGGAAGCACTGCGGCGCGTGCGGCCAGGCCTGCAGCGGCGGCAAGGTCTGCCAGGCGGGCGCGTGCGTCTGTCCCGGGAGCCTCGCCTGGGCCTGCGGCTCCACCGGGAGCGCGGCGCACTGCACCGACTTCTTCGTCTCGCCGGATTGCGGCCTGTGCGGCGCTGCCTGCGGTGCGGGCACGACCTGCGTCGGCGGCTTCTGCCAGTGCCCGGCGCCGAAGCAGATGTGCAACCAGCAGTGCGTCGCTCCGCAGAAGGACCCGTACAACTGCGGGAGCTGCGGCAACGTCTGCGCGAAGGGGAGCGTCTGCTCGAAGGGAAGCTGCCAGCCGAGCTGCGCCGCGGGCCTCACCGACTGCGGCCGAGGATGCTCCGACCTGCTCACCGACGTCGAGCACTGCGGCAAGTGCTACGTGCGCTGCGCCGAGGGGAAGCGCTGCGTGGCGGGAGGCTGCGTGTAGAGTAGATCTGTCAGGGCCCTTGGTCCCGGCGCCGCTTCGCGCTACCGTCCCGGCCCATGCTGACTCCCTTTGCAGACGAGGTTTGGACCGACACCCGGAAGGCCAAGTTCTGGGGCGTCGAGTGCGGCTCGCGCATGACCGTCGTGCGCCTCGCCGACGGCGGGCTGTTCGTGCATTCGCCCGTGGCGCTCGACGCGCAGACGCGGCAGGCGGTGGATGCGCTCGGCGAGGTGCGGGCCGTCGTGGCCCCTAGCATCTTTCACCACCTGCACGTCGGCGCGTGGATGGCGGCGTACCCGAAGGCTCTGGTCGCGGCCTGTCCCGGGCTCGAGTGGAAGCGCACCGACCTGGCTTTCTCGTGCGTGCTCGGGGACGTGGCCCACGAACTCTGGGACAAGGACCTCGAGCAGATCTACTTCTCGGCGCGCCGCGAGAACGAGGTGGTCTTCTATCACCACCGGAGCCGGACCTTCATCTGCGCCGACTCGCTGCTGAACCTGTCGACCCACGCGTCACCCACCACGCGCCTCGTGGCCCGCGTGATGGGCAACAATGCGCCGGGGGTCGGCCACCTCGAGCGCGTGATGATCCGCGACCGCAAGCTGGCCCGGCGGCAGATGGACCGCATCCTCGAGTGGGAGATTGACGGGGCCATCCTCGCGCACGGCGAGTCCCTCCCCCACGGCGGGCACGAGGCGCTGCGCCACGCCTACGCCTGGTTGTAAGTCGCGCGGCTCGCGCGGCGCAGGCCGGGCTTCAGCGAATCGGCCGGCGGAGCGGCCCGACGTCGTTCTCCACGGGCGGGACCGTCTTGAGGTAGCGGTAGACGGCGCGCAGATCCTCGTCGGTCATGTGGCGGAAGCTCCCCCAGGGCATGTGCGTGCCGGGGGCGCTCGGCGTGCCGGACTTGAGGCGCTTCACGAACTCGTCCTCGGTGAACTTGGCGAGGCGCCCGGTCTTCGGGTCGGCGGTGATGTTGGGCGCGGCCACCTCGAACTTCGGGTCGTCCATCGCGGGCATCGGGGAGCCGCCGGCGAAGGGCTTGCCGATGAAGGCCCCGGAGCGGAAGTCCCGGTCCGTGTGGCATCCGTTGCAGTTCGCGACGCTGTGCGCGAGGTAGCGGCCGTACTCCGCGGTGACGCTCGGGACCATGCGCGCGGGGGGCGTACCCGCCGGTCCTTCGGGCTTGAGCACGAAGGCGCGCAGGAAATCTCCGAGCAGGTGCCATTCGTGGTCGGGCACGGCGTTCTTCACGGGCTTGAGCGAGCGCAGGTACGAGAGCAGCGCGACGAGGTCCTCGTCGGCGAGGTTCTGAAAGGGCATCAGCGGCATCGCTACGCGACCGTCCGCGCGGATCCCTAGCCGCATGATGCGCGCGAGCTCGGCGTCGGTGCGGCGGCCAATCCCCGTCTCGGGGTCGGGCGTGATGTTCGGCGCGAAGAGCTTGCCGGGGGGGATGTCGAAGACGTGCCCCCCCGCGGGAGCGACCTCGTCGCCGCGCAGGGCGGCGGCCTCGTCCTCGGGTCGCGAGTGGCAGCCGAAGCAGTGCGCCGGGCCGAGCGCCAGGTAGCGGCCGCGCGCGATGACCTTCGGATCCTTCGTGGCCTTCAGCCCGAGTTCGGCCGCCGCGAAGGTCCGATTCTTCCGGAACTGGACGACCCCGAAGACCCCCGCCACCAAGATCGCCAGCACGAGCAGCACACGCACGAAGATGCGTCGGACGCGCTTCATCGGTTCCTCCTTCACGCCCTGATGAGGCCCACGACTCTACGCGGGCCGTGAAAACGGGTCAACCTGGCCCCTTATTGGCCAGCGGAAGACTCGGATTGACCCATGCTACGGGCCGGGGCGTGGGGCGCAGGCGCGACGCAGCCTGCCGGGAAGGAGCGCGGCGCAGGTGACCGGGTCCTAGAGCGGGCCGGTGATGGTCAGGGTGTACGGGATGTCCTTCGGCTTGAAGTGGAAGACGCTCGGGTAGATCGTCGTGCCGGCCGGGAAACCCGTGCCCGCGGACTTCTCCATGGTGAAGGAGCAGGTCGTCTTGCCGGCGGTCGGATAGCAGCAGGTCGTGTAGTTCGTTTGCGCGACGCACATGCAGCCCGTTATGACGGACTTGTCGCACCACTGGGCCTGGACGTCCTGCTCGGCCTCGAGGGACACCGTGTAGCGACCGCTGCCGGCGGTGGTGAACTTGAAGAAGTGGACCGTCTCGACCCCGCCGCTCGCTGCCTTCAGCGTCGACGAGAAGGCCTTGCCCGCCGTGAGCTCGAGGGGCTTGTTCGGATCGGTCGGGCCCGTCGCCGGGGCGCTATCCTTGGCCGCGGCGAGGTCCTTCGTGCCACCGCCGTCCTTGCTCGTGACGGGCCCGTCGCCGGTGGAGCTGCCGCGGTCGGCCGTCGCCGCGCTATCCGCCACCGCCGCGTCGCCGGCCCCCGCATCGGCCTTCGTCGTCCCGTTGTTGCTGCACGCCGCGACGAGCAGCAGCGGCCAGACCAGCACCCTTCGCTTCATGTCCCCTCCCTTGTTGGTGGCACCTAAGTCGGGGTGAGAGGATTCGAACCTCCGACATCCTGCTCCCAAAGCAGGCGCGCTAGCCAGGCTGCGCTACACCCCGGAACGACGGCCTATTAATACTCAGGAGGGCGGGTGTGGCAAGAACCGAGAGGGGCGGTCTGCCGGCGCGTCGTCGCTACTTCGTCAGGCCGAGCTCGGCGGAGAGGCTCACGGTCGGCTGGCGGTGCAGGCGGCGCACGACGTTCTTCACGGCGATAGTGGGGCCGGCGGTGGCGAGCACCACGGCGTCGATCTCGAGGCCGGCGATGTGGGTCAGCAGACGCGCCACCTTGGGCAGAATCCCCGGGCGCGGCGCGGCGAGGTTATCGCGAGCCCAGCCGGTGCGCGTGAGGAGCGGATTCGTGCCCCAGTTGAAGATCGAGGCCAGCGTGAGCAGCGCGCCCCCGACGGGGTGGTGCTGGGCGAAGGCCTGTGCGGACAAGGCCACGGTGAAGCCGCCGGCGATACCTTGCGCCACGGCAAGGCCGAGGCCGCCGCCGGGAGCGTATTTCCTGACCGTCAGGTCCATCGTCTTCGCGTGCAGCTGGCCGAGGAAGCGGCCCGCCCGCACGATCGGATTGCGGGTCGGGTTCGCGGCGACGGCGGCGCGCGGGTTCGCGCTGGCGGTGGCGAGCAGTACCAAGGTTGCTAGCAGCGGCGTGCGCATCGATCGACTCCAGCTCGATTGGTTTTCACGCAGCCTGTGCACACTGCGTGCCGGCCAATGGCGGTCCGGCCCGCCAGGTCCGGAGGGGTCCTCGGGTCTCACCGCGGGGCTCTCAGCGCCCGAACCGATGAGGCTGGCGTTGACGCATTGATCTACGATCTCCGTGGGATAGCGGTTCCGACGCGAACGGCTTCGACTGGGCGCGGCGCACGCGAACCCGGGATCCCCCTACGCCGCGTCACGGGCCTCTCGGCGCAGGCAGGGTGGCTGGAGGAGCCTCCGAGGGCCCCTCGGCTGCGCCGCGCGGAACGGCCTCGAGATACAGGCGGGCGAGCTCGGGCCGGCCGAGGGCGAGGAGCGCGCGTGCGGAGCGCAGCAGCGCGGCCGCCGGACGGGGCTCGAGCGCGAGCGACCGACGGAGCGCGGCGCGGGCCACGTCGTGGCGGCCGAGGAGCGCCAGAGCTTGCGCGTCGAGCTCGTGCCACGCTGCGCCCGAGCGCGCCGGCTCACCGACCTGCGCGAGGTGGCGCAGGGCCACCTGTCCCTGGCCGGCGGCGGTCCAGCGGCTCGCGGCGGCGAGGAGGTCGGCGGGCCTCGGGGGGAGGAGCTCGAAGGCCCGGCCCTCGGCCACCTGCGCGCAGCGGAGCAGTCCTTCGCCGAGCAGCGCCACGGAGCGCTCGATCGATGCCTCGGCGCGTCCCCACGCGCGGGCGAGCTCTCGCTCCACGCGGGCCGCGCGCGAGCCGTCGGTGCGACCGAGGTCGCGTCGATCCACGTCGGCCAGGCAGAGGGCGACGCGAGCCCAGGGCCAGCGCGGCTCGAGGCTCACGGCGCGCGCATACACCGTCACGGCCTCCTCGAAGCGGCGCGTCTTGCGCAGCGTGTGTCCGAGGCCGAGGTGCGCGAAGTAGGCCTCGGGCTGCGAGAGCACGGCCAGCCGCCAGAGGCTCTCGTTCGAGCGCCACGCGTGAGCCTGACGGGCGGAGAGGGCGGCGAAGGCCAGGCAGAGCGCGGCTCCCGCGGCGACTCCGACGCGTCGAACCGAGGGCGTGGCCTCCGCGAGTCGCAGCGCCAGCGCGCTGCCGACGAGGGCCACCGCCACCGACGGGATGAAGGCGTAGCGGTCCTGCACGACGAAGTAGACCGGGACGAGGTTCGCGACGGGCAGAAGCGCGACGAGCAGCCAGAGCGCGCCGAGTCGCACGAAAGGGGAGCGCGCGCGCCAGCTACCGAGGCCGAGCGCGACGAGGCCTACCGCCCCGAGCGCAGCCAGGCGGTCGAAGCGCCCGAGCCCGCTCGTCGGATACACGGGGCCGAGGTCGAGCGGCGCCACGAGCTTCAGCAGGTGGTGGCCGTAGGTCTTGCAGACCAGCGCCGCGCGGCCGAAGAGCCCTCCCTCGGGGAGCGGGCGCACCATCTCGTTCGCCTGCCAGAGGCCGACGACGTAGAGCCCCACCGCCGCGGCGAGGCCGACGAGGGGCAGCGCGCGCACGAGGCTCTGCCGCAGCGTGCGCCGGCCGAGCGCGCTCTCCGCCGCCACGAGCACGAGCGGCAGGACGACCGTCGAGGTCTTGCTGAGCAGCGCCGCCCCGAAGAGCAGCGCCGCGACCCACATGCGCCGCTCGCGCCAGGAAGCGGCGCCGAGATAGCAGAGCGCCGAGCCGAGGAAGAAGGCCAGCGAGAGGGTCTCCTTGCGCGCGCTGACCCAGACCACCGCCTCGACGTGGAGCGGGTGCAGCGCGAAGAGCGCCGTGCCGAAGAGCGCCGCGGCGAAGGGCACGCCGAGCCGCAGGAGCAGCCGCCGCAGGAGCTCGAGACAGACGAGGTAGAGGAGCAGGTTGTGCAGCCTATACCCGGGCGCCCAGTCCCCGAAGAGCCGATGGTCGACGAGGTACGAGGCGAGGTGCAGCGGGTGGTAGGCCTCGAAGTGCGGCGCGCCGAAGATGGCCTTCAGGTGCGCGAGCGACGCGCCCCGGACGAGCGGGTTCTCGACGACGAAGCGGTCGTCGTCCCAGTTGAGGAACTCGCCCCCCACGGCAGGTAGAAACGGGGCGAGGCCGAGGAGGAGGACCGCCCCGACGAGGAGCGCGCGTCCTCGTCGAGACGGCGGCGTCACCGGCCCAGCCGCGCGCGCAGCAGCTCGCCCATCGCCCGCATCGCGCGGCCGCGGTGGCTGAGCGCGTGCTTCTGCTCCGCGGTCGCCTCGGCGAAGGTCTGTCCGAGGCTCTCCACGAAGAAGAGCGGGTCGTAGCCGAAGCCGCCCTTCCCCCGCGGGGCGTCCAGGATGCGCCCCTCGCAGACGCCTTCCGTCACGAGCGGCGCGTCCGGACTCGCCGGGTCTACGAAGGCCAGCGCGCAGCGAAAGCGCGCGGTGCGGCGCGTGGTCTCGACGCCGGCGAGCTTCTCGAGGAGCAGCGCGTTGCGCTGCGCATCCGTCGCGCCCGGACCGGCAAAGCGGGCCGAGCGCACACCGGGCGCGCCGCCGAGGGCGTCCACCTCCAGGCCGCTGTCGTCGGCCAGGCTCGGCAGCCCCGTGAAGCGCGCCGCTTCCCGGGCCTTGGCCACGGCGTTCTCGGCGAACGTGGACCCCGTCTCCTCCGTCTCGAGGAAGGGGGGAACGTCCTCGAGGCTCACGAGCGCGACCCCGGGCAGCGCGAGCAGCTCGCCGAGCTCGCGCAGCTTGCCGCGGTTCCGCGTGGCGAAGAGCAACTTCATAGGCTGATGGGGACGCGGCCTCCGTCGAGCCCCGCGCCGAGGGCTCGCGCCTGGAGCTCGCACAGCCGTTCGATCCCCTGCCGGCCGAGCTCCAGCATCGCGTCGAGCTGACTTCGCTCGAAGGGCGCTCCTTCGGCCGTCCCCTGCACCTCGACCAGCTTGCCGTCGGCGGTCATGGCCACGTTCAGATCTACGTCGGCGGCGGCGTCCTCCACGTAGGGCAGGTCGAGCCGCGCCTCGCCGTCCACCATGCCGACGCTCACCGCGGCGAGCGGCGTGCGCAGCACCTCGCCACGGACGAGCCCGTCGCGCTCGAGCTTGCGCAGCGCCAGCCCGAGGGCCACCCAGCCGCCCGTGATCGACGCGACCCGCGTCCCCCCGTCCGCCTGCAGCACGTCGCAGTCCACCGTGACGGTGCGCGGCCCGAGGGCCTGCAGGTTCACCGCCGCGCGCAGGACCCGCCCGATGAGGCGCTGGATCTCCGTCTCTCGCCCGCCGTTCCGTCGCGACTTCCGCGGCCGCGTCGCGCCGGGGAGCATGTTGTACTCGCCGGTCACCCAGCCCCCCCCCGAGGCGGCGCGAAAGGGAGGCACCGTCTCGTCGACGGAGGCGGCGCAGAGCACCCAGGTCTCCCCCCACTGGATGAGGGCCGAGCCGGCCGGCGCCTTCTGGTAGCCGGTGATGAGGTGGATGGGACGCAGTTCGTCGTTTCGTCGGCCGTCGGTCCGCATGGGCAGTGGGTACGCCACCCGGATGCGGCTTGTCAACGCGCGCGGCGCGACCTCGTTCCTGGCGCGGCCCCTTCGCCGCGCACGTGGCGGGCGATGCCACTGGCCAGCGCCTCCGCGAGGCGGGTCTGCGTCTCGGCGCGAGCCAGCTCGGGTCCCTCGACCGGGTGGTCGATGTGGCCGAGCTCGACCAGCACCCCGGGCATCTCGAGGCCCATCAGCACGTCGAAGGGGGCTTGCCGCAGCCCACGGTCTCGCTCGCGACCGCGCAGCCCGGTCAGCGCGCGGTGGATCGCGGCCGCCAGGCGCGCCGCGTGGCGCTGAGCCGAGCGCTGCCGCACCTCGGTCACGATCGCGCGCAGATCGTCCTGCCGGCGGTCGACGTCGCTCGCTTGCCCCTCCGCGGCTCCACCGCCGCCGTGCCCCGGGCCGTCGTGACGGTTCTCGCGCCAGGCCAGGCGCCGCGCCTCGCGGTCCGAGGCCTCGGCGCTGAGAACGTAGGTCTGGAAGCCCTGCTCGCTGCGGCTCGGGCTGGCGTTCAGGTGCAGGCTGACGAAGAGGGTGGCGCGCGCGCTGTTGGCCCGCCGCACGCGCTCGGCCAGGGTCAGGTACCGATCGTCCCCGCGCGTGAGCACCACCCGAGCCTCCGGCAACAGACGTCGGAGGGCCAGTTGACAGCGACGCGCGAGCTCCAGCGTGAGCTGCTTCTCGTGGCGTCCGGCCTCGGGCCCGAAGGCTCCCTGGTTGCTCCCCCCGTGGCCGGGATCCAGCATCACCACCGGCTCGGCCGCCGCCGCAAGCGGCCATCCGAGGAGCAGGAGCGCCACCGCCGATCGCATTCTCCGACGGTAACAGCGCCCCCGTAGCGGCGCAAATTCGTTGGCAAGGGCGCGCGGCCCGTGATATCGCGTCGGCAATTCCGCGCCTTCCTCGGAAGTTGCGATACAATGCCGCTGCGCATGAACCTGAGCTCGCGCTTCCCCCTCGTCGGGCTACTCATCGTCAGCGCGGCGCTTGAGCTCGGCCTGAACCGGGTCGGGGTGCACCTCGTCAGCGCCGAGGACAGCTCGAGCCTGCTCTACCGCTTCGTCGACCGCGGCGGGCTCTTCGTCTTCTACCTGACGGGGCTACTCGCCCTGGCCGTCTTCTCCTGGGCCGTGGTGGTCCAGCTCCGCGACCGACACCTGCTCGACCTCCCGGGGCGCATGGCGGTGACCGTCACGGCGGCGCTCTTCCTTCCGCTCGCGGCGGTGGGGCTCTTCGTGCGGCTGCCGAACCTGCTCGCCCCGCACCTGAACAGCTCCTTCCTCCTGCTCATCCTCGCGCTGGTCCTGGCCGTGATGCGGCGACCGGTGCCCACGCGCGCCAAGATCGGCCTCGTCTACTTCGCGCTGCCGCTCCTGCTCCACGGCTACTGGCTGCTCACGCAGCAGCTCGTAGCCGTCGCCCCGACGGGGAGGTTCGCCGACCTGCCTGCCCGGCTCTTCGAGGCCGGCGAGCACCTCGTGGTGGTGGGGGCCTTCGCCTCCTTCCTCTTCTACGCGCCGTTTCCGCGGCGACAGGCCTTCTTCGAGCCCATCCCGATGGCCGTGGCGTTGCTCGCCACCGGCGGGCTCGCGGTGGCCACGCAGTACTTCTACGCGCCCACCGCCCAGGCCGCCTACTACGGGCTGAGCATCAACCTGCCGCCTCCGTCGCTGCAGGGGGGCATCCACCTGGTGGCCTTCTTCTTCTTCGTGCTGACCATCGGCACGCTGCTTCCGGTGCCCGGCGCTTCGCGGACCACGGCGCAGGGCCTGCTGCTGCTCGGGCTCTCCGGGTTTCACCTCCAGCTACCGCACCAGCTCCTGCTCACGCAGGTGGCGTTGCTCCTGCTCGTGCGCGGAGCTCTCGACGGGCAGGGCGCGTCGTCCACGGTCCGCGAGGGGATCCGGCCGCTTGCGCCCCCGACGGCCGAGGCGTGGAAGACCTTCTTCCGGCGGCTCAGCACGGACATCGGCGCGAGTCAGCCGCCCGAGGTCGTGCTGCTCAGCAACGAGGGCACGCAGGTCGCGCGCCTGCGCACCGAGAGCGAGGGTCTTCCGGTCACGCTGCGGCTGCTCAGCCGCGGGACGGAGGTCCTCGAGCTCGAGCTCAACGTGGGCCAGGTGCCGCGCCTCCCCGCGACCACGACGCTCCTGCGCCGCCGAGGACGACGGGGACGACGGGTTCCCGATGGGGCCGGGCCGCGCCTGCCGGTCTTCGATCCGCAGTTCGTGCTGCGTGGCGGAGCGGGTCAGGGGGCCGACCACCTGAGCGGCGAGGAGCTCCGGGAGCCCCTGCGCCGCTGGGTCCATGGGCTCCTCGGAGTCTGGCCCGCCGAGGGGGTGCAGTACGTGGCGCGACCGGCGGCGGATAGCTGGCCCGTGCCCCTGGGCGAGGTGGCCTTCTCGGCGGAGGATGCCTCCACCGACGAGCTTCGGGCCCTCTGCGAGCTGCTATGCACGGTGGCCCGGCGGGCGGGCGTGCGAGCCGGAGCTTAGCTGCGACCGAGCTACGGCCGAGCCGCGGCGGCTCGAGCCTCGGTGCCTTACTCCACGGGAGCTGGTGGCGGTGGGGGCGGCGACTTGGTCTCGCCGGGCTCGGGGATCGGCGCGGGCGTCGGTGCCGGAGCCTTCGGCTCGTCTTCCTTCTTCGCCCCGTCGTCCTTCTTCGGCGCGCTCTCGCCGGTACCCGCACCCGTCCCGGCCCCCGTCCCCTCGGACTTCTCGCCCAGCTCGCCCAGGTTGCGCTGGGCCATGGAGGCCTTGGGGCCCGACGGATGCGCCGTCAGGTACGCGCGGTAGTAGTCGGCGGCCTTGCTTCGATTGCCCATCGACTTGTACGCCTCGGCCATCCCCAGCAGGGCGTCGCCGTGCGTGGCCTCGATGCGCAGCACCATGTGGAACTGGTTCAGGGCCATGGCGTAGCGGCGCTGGTCGAGCTTGCAGTACCCGAGGCCCGTGAGCGCCTCCACGCCGCGCGGCTTGAGCTTCAGCGCCTTCTCGTAGAGCTTGGTGGCCTGCCCCGCCTTGCCCCCCTCGCTCAGCTTGTCGGCGAGCTTCACGAGCCCTTCGTAGTCGGCGGGGACGGGCCCCGACGGCACCGCGCCCGCGCTGGGCCCCTTGGTCGGCTCCTTGCTCCCCACGGGCTTCTCGCCGCCGACAGGCTTCTCGCCGCCCACGGGCTTCTCGCCGCCGGCCACGGGTTGCGCGGCTCCGGCGTCCGCGGTGCTCGTCGTGGGGACGGCTCCGGCTCCTGCGTCCGCGGTCGTCGCACCCTTCGCTCCGGCCGCGGGGCCTCCGCTCGCCTCGGCCTCGGCCTCGTCGCGCAGCTCCTTCGCCCACCCGTGGTTCGGGTTGACCTCGAGCACCGTGGTCGTCTCGCGCTTTGCCTCGGCCCGATCTCCCGCCCGCAAGGCGATGAGCGCGAGCTGCATCGAGGCGCGCGGCATCGTGCGGCTCGTCTGCGCGCGGGTCTTGGCCTGCGCCACTCGCAGCAGGTCGATGGCCTTGGTGGGCTTGCCGCGATCGGCCCAGTACGCCCCCTCGACGAAGTAGATGCCCGGGTCGTCCGGCAGCGCCCGCCGCGCCTTCTCGATCACGTCGAGGACCACGGCCCCCGTCTGTCCTTGCTGCCGCCGCACCTCGGCCACGACCCGCAGCACCTCGGGGCGCTCGGGGATCGCGCCGAACGCGAGCTTGGCGTGCGAGTCGGCGAGGCGCAGCTGCTCGACCGCATCCTCGCGCAGCTTGGCCGCGCGCAGCTTGAGAAGCTTGCCGGGCTCCCCGGCCTGCGACGGGAGCTCGGCCCGTCGCTCGAGCACCTCGGCCAGGTCCCGGAGGTGCTGGGCCCGGGTGGCGTGCACCTCGGCGCGTCCGGCCACCGAGAGGGCGTCCGTCCCCGGGGCGGAACCGAAGATCTGCTCGGCCTGCTTCAGGCTCTGCTCGTCGTCGAGCAGCAGGAGCGCGAAGCCCTTGCGGTAGATCTCGCTCTGGACCGGAGCGCTGCCGCTTCCGCGCCCGAAGAGACCCTTCACCAGCTCGGGCTTCAGGAGCGCCACGGCGCCCCCCGCGACGAGGAGCGCTCCGATCGTGCCGAGCGCCAGGAACTTCCCGACGGCCCGCTTTGGCACCTCGAGCACGTCGAAGCTGGCGCTGCGCGCCGAGCTCCCGCGCAGGGCGGGCCGGGAGCCGGTCTCCTCCCACGCTGCCGTCTGGCCCACCGCCGCGCCGAACTGCGGGGCGCTGGTGGCGGCGAAGGCCGGCTCGTCCGCGCGCGGCGCCTGACCGAAGGCCACGGGTCCGCTTCGCGCGACCGGCGGCGGCGGCGCGGGCTGCGGCGGCATCTGCCGCGACGGGTCTCGCCGCGGCTGCGAGGCCATCGCGGCGTCCACGACCTGAAAGAAGGACGAGAGCTCGGCGATGTCCCCGAGGCGCTTCCAGGTCTCGCCGGTGCGCGAGATCTGGTCCTCGCGACTCACCTTGCGCTCCACGATCCACTGCTGGAGCGTCGGGAGCTCCTGGAAGTGCAGCACGTGTCCGTCGGCGGTGCGGATCATCCACGGCCGCCCCATCCCTCCCGACGGAGGGCGCGGCGCGTTCATCAGGGCATCGACGGGCTCCGTCTCCACCACCTGCCGCTTGCGCACCTTGAAGGTGTAGTCGCACGTGGTGCACTTGACCGTGACGCCGGCCTCGGTGACCTTGGCGTCATCGAATTCGTACTCTGTTTTGCAACGCGGACAAACGATGTCCATCGCGATAGAATCCCGGGGTTCCTTGGCAAACCGCGCTAGTGTACCAGAGCCGGACCCCCGGTCAACGCGCGCCGCCGAGCGAGCAGGGGAGCCTGGACCATGGCCCGCATTCTCATTGCCGAAGACGAAGCGGTGATCGCGCTCGACCTGGAGGGCCTGCTGCTCCAGGCCGGCCACGAGGTGGTGGAGACAGCGACCAGCGCGGCCGAGGTCTACGAGGCCGTCCGGCGCGAGGACCCCGACGTGGTGCTCCTGGACATCGGCCTCGGCAGGGACGACGGGGTGGCGGTGGCCGAGCAGCTTCGTCGGAGCTGGTCCGGGGCGGTGATCTTCGTTACCGGCAACGCCGATCCGGCCACCCAGCGGCGCGCGACGCTCGCCGGTCCCGAGGCCATCGTCTACAAGCCTTTCGTTTCGACGCAGGTGCGGGAGGCCGTGGACCGTGCGGCGCGGGCCGTGAAGGGTCGTCGGGCCGGCTCCTTGGACTAGATCCCGGCCCCGCTTCCGGGTAGCACTGCCGGCGCGACGCCGGTACCCACCTGCGGAAAGGTCACGGAGATCTCGGTGCCGCCCTCTCCGCGGAGCTCCAGCACCCCGTGGAGCTGGCGGCTGAGCTGGTGCATGAGCTTCATGCCGAGCGAGCGCAGGCGGCGGGGCTCGAGGCCCGCCGGCAGTCCCACGCCGTTGTCGCGCACCGAGAGCCGGTGCGAGGCGTTCGCCGAGGCGAACCCGATCCAGATGTGTCCGCGCCGCTCGCCCGGGAAGCCGTGCTTCAGGCTGTTCGAGACCGCCTCGGTCACGATCAGGCCGCAGGGGATCGCCTGGTCCATCGGCAGCACCGCGCCCCCGTCGGCCGACACGCCCAGCGCGACGCGCGCATCGGCCGTTCCGTAGCCCCGCACGAGGTTCGCGGCCAGGGTGTTCACGTAGCTCGCGACCTCGATACGGGAGAGGTCGTCGGAGCCGTAGAGGTGCTCGTGGACCAGCGCGAGCGCGGCGATGCGGGCCTGGCTCTCGGTCACGAACTCCACCAGCGCCGGATCGGTGCGGCTGCCGAGCTGCAGCCGCATCAGGCTCGAGACCACCTGAAGGTTGTTCTTCACGCGGTGATGAATCTCCCGCAGCAGGGCCTCTTTCTCGTGGAGCGCGGCGCGAACGGCCGCCGCGGCCTGGCGCTCGGCCGTCACGTCCCGACTCACGCAGATCACCTCGCGCGCGCCCGCGGGCACGACCACGGTCTCCCAGATCCCTGACGGACGCTCGAGGTCGAGGCGCCCTGGTGCACCACTGCGCAGGGCCTCCTCGATCGTGGCGCGCAGCCGAGCCCCCGTCTCGGCATCGATGGCCGGGATCTCGTCGAGCTGCAGGCCCACCAGCTCCGGGAGCTCCGGGGGCAGCCGCAGACTGCTCGGCAGGTGGAAGTCCAGCACCCGTCCCTCGCGCTCGATGCGAAAGAGCACGAAGGGTAGGGCCGCGAGCAGAGCCGAGCTGCGCGCGTCGCTGCGCTGAAGCGCGGTCGTGCGCTCTTCTACCCGCGTCTCGAGCTCGTCGTTGAGGGCGCGAAAGCGGGCCTCGGAGGCCCGCAGCTCCTCGGTGCGAGTGCCCAGCTCCTCCGCCAGCATGTTCAAGCCGAGGAGGATCGCGTCCAGGTCGTCGCCGGCCTCCGACGGCGTGCCCCGCGCCTCGAGCTCTCCGCCGGCGAGGCGCAGCAGTAGTTGGAAGACCTCGTCGAGGCGAGGGTCGCTCATGGAAGAAACCCCCGCAGCCACGCGACCGCGTCCTCTTCGTCGCTAAAGAGCTTGCAGGGCACGAGCACGCGGTTCAGACCGATGAAGAAGTTGCCGATGATCCGCGTCGCAGGGGAGCCGACGAGGAGGCCAATCGCGCAGACCACCTTCTCCCCTTCGGGGCCGGCGTAGTAGGCGCGGGCCGCCCTTTCCATGCCGCGCGACTCGCGCATGTCCACGAGGAGCGGTGGTCGTCGCCCAAGTCCGAGGCTCCGGGTGCCCTCCACGTTCTCGCGCGCGTCCTCGAGCGTCTGCACCGTGCCGGGCTTGTTCGTCGCCACGAGCAGGCCGTCGTCTCGGAGGACGAGCACGATCGTGGGCAGGTCTATCGATTTCGGGACGTCGGCAGCGACGGGCGTCACCGGCCTTCTTCCTTCTCGTCGATGAAGCCCCTGAGCCAGGCCAGCGCCTCGCCCTCGATCGTGAAGAGCCGCACCGGGACCTGGGGCCGATTGATGGACAGGAAGAAGTTTCCCACCATGCGGCTCACCGGCGAGCCGACGAGCAGTGCGATGGCGCTTTCGACCTGCGCCGCCTCGTCGCCCGCGTAGTACCGCCGGGCGTCGCCGTCGATCGCCGTGAGCGAGCGGATGTCCACCAGCACCGGTCGCCGACGCCCGTTGGCGAACTTCGCGCAGACGGCGATGTTCTCCCGCGCGTGCTCGAGGGTCTGGTGCGTCTCGGGAAGGCTCACGAACCGCACGATGCCGTCCTCCCCGAGCCAACAGCGCGTGGTGCGTGTGAGGATTTCTCCCTGGTGCATTCTCCCCGTCCCCAGCTCGTTCCGCCGGACCATTGTGGCCCCCGGTGGGCGCGCAGAGCAAGCGGTCAACGGGAATGTGTCGGTGGGGGCGGAGGCGAGTGGGCCGGGAAGCGGGGCTGCGGACGGGACGGGTCGTGCGCGGCGGCTACTCGAAGCGGATCTTCTTCGACGCGGCCTGCACGCGGATGGCGCGCTTCACGGCGTGGTCGAAGGCCTTGTCCTCGGAGAGGCCCTTCTTCTTCTTCTCGACGGCCACGAAGGCGTCGCGCTGCTTGGACAGCGCCAGGATCTCGCGCCGCAGCCCCTCGCGCTCCTTCTCGAGCTTGTCCAGCTCCGCGTTCAGCTCCTTCTTGCCCAGCTTGCGCCACTTCTCGGGGAGCGCCTCGCCCTTGATGCCGTCCAGCTTGCCGGCCTTGCGCGCGTCCACCAGGTCCCAGCGCTCGTTGCGATAGAGGCCGCTCGCCTTGGCCACCGCTCGCGCCGCCCCCGCGCTCGCGTGCGCCTGCTCGGCGTTCTTGTCCTGCGCCGCCTGCATCGCCGCCCCCTCGGCCGCCGCCCGACCGTAGCCCACGTACGTGCCGTTCAGCTTGGCGCTGAGCGCGTTGATCTTCGCGTCGTAGGGCGTGCTGACGAGCACCGTGCCGTGGTTGTGGTCGATCGCCGCGAACACGCCGCTACCGAGCCGCGCGACTTCTTGCCAGCCCTCGCGTTCGCCCCCCGAGGCGTAGCCGCAATGGATCGTGTTCACGAAGATCCCCTGCTGCCGGGCCAGCTTCACCGCCGCCGACGCGCGCACACGCTGGTCCTGGTCGGCCGACTCGTTGCCCGCCACGAAGATCTGCTTGAGCGTGCGCTGGTCCTGGTCCCAGTTCAGCTCCTTCACGCTTCGATGCACCACGCGGCCCACGTACTCGGTGCCGCCGTTCGTGCGGAGCTCGAAGAGCTTGCTGTAGATGGCGTCCAGGTCGCTCGTGAGCTTGCTGCGGATCACCACGTAGCCGTTCTCCTCGGTGCCCTCGCTGCCGTAGGTCACGAGCGCCACGCGGAGCACCGGGGTGGGCTTGGCGCGGCCCACCTCGTTCACCAGGTCCCAGAGCTTCTGGCGCGCGGCGTTGATCAAACCGTCCATGCTGCCGCTCGTGTCGAGCGCGATCACGAGGTCCACCTTGGGGCGCCCCTTCGCGTCCTGCACCGGGGCCTGCTGCCCGCCGAGCGAGCGCGGTCCCTTCGCCGCATAGAGGGCCGATACGACGAGCACCGAGGCGATCCCCAGGGTGATGACGGTCTTGCGCATGAGCAGGCTCCCTTCCGTGGTGACGGAGGTGGGAACGCGCGGGGCGAAAGAACGATCTACCGAGCGATCGGGCTAGGCGTTCGTCGCGGGCTGCGACCGAGGCTGGCGCACGAAGGAGGAGCCGGATGCGCCCCGAAGGAACGCGCATCCGGAGGTCGATTCGCCGTTACAGGAAGAAACGGCCTTTGGCGTCAGAAGCTCTAGCGATCCCGGTCGCGTCCGCCGCCCCAGCCGCCGCCGCCACCCCCGCGTCCGCCGCCGCCACCCCCGCGTCCGCCGCCGCCACCCCCACGTCCGCCGCCGCCACCGCCGCCGCCGCCACCGCCGCCACCGCCGCCACCGCGGTTATCGCGGGCTTCGTTCACGCGCAGCGTGCGACCGCGGAAGTCATTGCCGTCCAGGGCGCGCATGGCGGCCTCGGCAGAATCCGGGGCCTCCATCTCCACGAACCCAAATCCCCTCGATTGCCCAGTCTCGCGGTCCACAATCACCTGTGCACTCGAGACCTTGCCATAGGACTCGAAGAGCGCTTCCAGATCGTCGGAGGTTGCGTTCCACGGGAGGTTGCCCACATACAGCTTCTTTGCCATCAGACCGTTCCTTTTGCCCGCCGGATTGCTCCAGCACCTTGCGTTATGGGGCCCTGAAACCCGACGCGACGGCACCCGCCGTTCGCCGTGTTCCGAGGCCCCTGCCCAATACAGCGCGAGTTGAGGGGAAGTTGGTGTGCTCGTGAGATTCGTTCATGATCGACGGAAACGCGAGAACGAGGATGGTCTTTCCCCCCGCCCTTAGCCCACATGCGCTCCTTTGCCCGCGGCGCGGGAGCTCAGACGACCTTCAGCCTCGTTGGCGACGTCCGACGAATGGCAGACCCGGACGGGACCGACCCACTGCCCGAAACCCTCGATCGAAAGCACCATAAGAGCCCCTCCAGTTTGCCCACATGTGGAGGGGATGTCAACTATCAGTCTGCGGGGCGCAGCGGGGCAGGCCGGTCTCCGGCGGCGAACCGCGCGATGGCCTGCACGATTTCCGGATCGCCGAGCGTGGTGGCGTGGGCCTCGAGCTCCTTCTCGAGGCCGGCCTCGAGCGGCAGGCCGCACCCCGCCAGGGCCGCGGCCCGGTCGTTCCGGAGGCCCCGCTGGGGGACCGCCGCCATGGCCTCGGCCAGGGCCAGGGCCCGCGGCAACGCCGGTCCGTCCGTGAGCACCTCCTGCACGAGGCCCATGCGCAGCGCGTGCATGGCGTCGATCAGCACCCCCGTCTCGATCAGATAGAGGGCATTGCCGAGGCCCACGAGGCGCGGCAGCCGCTGCGTCCCGCCGTCCACGAGCGGAACGCCCCACCGACGGTTGAGCACGCCGAACTGGGCCCCCGCCGAGGCCACGCGCAGGTCGCACCAGCAGGCCAGCTCGAGCCCGCCCGCGGTGCAGTACCCGTCGATCGCCGCGATGGTGGGCTTGCCCACGTCGGCGAGCCGCGTGCACCCCATCGGTCCGCTCTGCCAGGCACCAGGGCGCTCCGAGAGCCCCGCGAGGTCCGACAGGTCGGCGCCCGAGCAGAACGCTTGTCCACCCGCGCCCGTGAGCACGAGGACGGCCAGCCCCTCGTCGTCTCGAAAACGCGTGACGGCGGCCTCGAGCGCTCCGGCCGTCTCGCCGTCCACGCAGTTGCGCCGCTCGGGGCGCTGGATCGTGACCACGAGCGTTTTGCCCCGCTGCTCCAGCCGCACCTTGTCCGTCACGATTCCTCCCCGGCTGCCTCAGAGCTCCACGACGACGAAGGTCGGGGCGCCGTACTCGCTGCCGATGACCTGGCACTGTATGGGCGGAAGGGGGCTCCGGTCCACCGTTCCCTGCGCGGCGGCGTGCGTGTGGCCGCTGACCACGTGGCGCAGCTTCTCGAAGGGCAGGACCGCGCGTCCGGTGGTGAGGTTGCCGAAGAAGGCGTGCCGGAGCTGCCAGGTCGGTTCGTCGGGGCGCTGGATGAGCTGCTCCGAGAAGATCGGCACGTGCGTGGCCAAGAGCACGCGGTCCACGCGCGGGTCCGTCTCGAGGAGCGCGAGCCGCCGTACGAGGCCCTCTCTCAACCCCTCGGCCACGTCCGCGTCGCCCCAGGGCCAATCGATCCAGTTCGCGTCGTTGATCATGTGCCGCTTCACGAGCGCGTAGTCGAGGTCGTAGTCGGGCAGCGCCGCCGAGTAGTCGTACCAGACGAGCGATCCGATGACGGCCAGGCTCCCCACGCGGAGCGTGTCCTCCTCGAGCCAGGCGAACTCGCGCTGGCGGGTGGCGCGCTTGAGCTCCGTCTCCCAGAGGGCGCGGCTCGGAACGTGGCGGTCCACGTCGCGCCAGACGTCGTGGTTGCCGGCCACGACCCCGGTGGGCACGCCGAGCGGCGCGAACGCGTCGAGACAGGCCTCGAAGGCGGCGAAGCCGTGCGCGAGGTCTCCGGCCAGCACGAGCGCGTCGGGGCGTTCGGCCGCCATGCGCGAGACCATCGCGTCGATCGTGGAGCGCAAGGTGAGGTGTCCGCCGAAGTCCAGGTGGACGTCCGAGGTGACCAGAAGGCGCATGGCGTCTAACGCGCCTCCGCGTCGAACTTCAGGTCCACCTCGGCCAGGCTGCCTCCCCCCGCCGAGAGGTCGAGCGAGCAATACGCCGAGCCGAGCTCGCTTCCCTGGTCGCGGGCCTCCACCATCAAGAAGCCGCTCACGGTCGTCACGGCCACGCTCTTGCCGTCGCGCTGGAGCGTGACCGTGAGCTGCTCGCTGCTCTTCGGGAACTCGTAGCGCTGGGCCACGTTCACCGGGTCGATGGTGGCCTGGATGCCGTAGCGCGTGCTGCCGGCCGTTCCGGCGAGGCGCAGGTGGAACTGGGTGGTCAAGGTGAGCTGCGGATAGCCCGCGTCGTGGACCAGCTCCTGCCTTTGCCCGGCGCCGGTGAAGACGTAGACCGTGCCGCGGTGAAGCCGTCCCCCGGTCTGGTAGGGCGCGGAGCCGCAGGCCCCGAGGAGGGTCAGCGAGGCGACGGCGACGAGGAGCACGGAGCGCGGCATTTCCAGAGCATTCCCGAAGCGGGCTCAGGGGTCAACGGCGCGCCGCCTGAATCAGGGCGTCGGCTTCGCGGCGCGGCAGGTGAAGAGCGGGGTCGCGCCCTTGCCGTCGACGAGGCGAAGCTCGACGGCGGTGCCCTGGGCGAGGGCTCGAAGGCTGAGCGCGGGCAGCGCGGAACACTGGAGGGCCGGGCAGCGACTGCAGAGCTCGGCCCCCTCGCCGGCGTAGTGCTTGCCGCTCGGACACTCCACTGCCATGCGCGTGGGGCGCAGCTCCGTCGGGGCGCTGTCGGGGGCGCTCGAGGCTCTGCCGTCCCGCCCACCGTCGGAGAGCGCAGGCTGCGCGGCGGCGGCCAGCCAGACCTCCTGCCGGTAGGTGCCGCCGGGGAGCACGATCTCGGTCACGCCTTGCGTGCGGCCTCCGGCGGGGTCCAGGGGGTCGGCCTTGATGCTGACGCAGGTCTTGCCGCCGCGCTCGATGGTCACGCCGAGCGTCTGGGTGCGCAAGGTCGCGGCGTCGGTGGAGAGCGCCGTCGCGAAGCTCACGACGCTGCCGTCGGCGAAGGTGCAGCGGCGGCGGTCGGCGGAGAGCTCTCCTTCGAGGGTCAGGACGCAGCCGAGCACCGCCTCCGCGGCCTCCAGCGGACAGGCCAGCCCGCAGCTCAGGCCGCAGGGGCGATCCGCCGCGCCGCAGGTCGTGACCTCCGGCTCGCCCGAGAACGGACCCTCCTTGCAGCCGACGAGGAGGAGCGCGAGCGCGAGCGCCGTGGGTGCGGTGCGGGTCATAGCTCGTACCCCAGCCCGAGGAAGAGCGGGATGCGCAGGCGCGTCCCGGACAGGGTGAAGCTCGGCGTCGAGGCGTGGTCTTGCGCGGGCGTTGGTTCGAGCACGGTGTAGCTCGCGAGCGCCTCGAGGTAGAGGTAGAAGGAGGCAGGGAGCCGCGCGCGCAGGCCGGCCCCGAGCGCGAAGGCCACCGACGGTCCGGGCAGGAGCTTCGAGCGGTTGTTGAAGACCAGCGCCGCCCCGCCGGTGACGTAGGGGACGACGCGCGGCGAGATGGGCAGGTTCAGGCGCACCTGGCCGAAGAGGGTCATATCGGGGAAGCCGAGGCTGAGCTGGGTCTCCACCCAGGGCCAGCGCAACCCGAGGCCGAGCTCGCCCGCGACCGTGTCGGCCGGCCGTCGCGCGTTTACCCCCAGGCCGAGGGCGAAGAGGAACGCGGGGCGGCCGCGGGGGGAGGGGGGCGTTCCCGCCGCGGCGCGGTCGCGCGGCAAGAGCGGATTCGCCGCCGAGATCATGGCCACGTAGCCGCGGGGGTCGATGCGCCGTAACGCCTCGCTGGCGATGTGGCGCACGAGCGGGTCGAGGTCCGTCTGCGCCACGACGGCGAGCGGACGAGCCGCTTGCCGCGCGCGGAGCAAGCCGAGGGCGCGCGCCGCCTCGCGACGGACCATCGGCGCTGGATCGTCGAGGAGCTCGATGAGGCTCGGGGTGGCCTGGCCGCGTCCCTTCTCCCCCGCGGTGCGCGCGGCGAGGGCGCGGACGCTCGGGTCCGCGTGGCGGAACTCCGGCGCGGCGGAGTCGGCGCGAGCGAGACCCGGCGCCGAGGTGGCGAGGAGCATCGAGAGCGCGAACGCGAGCCGCCGCCGCATGGGCCGCACGCTAGCACCATTCACGCAGCAAGTGGTGCGGCTTGTAGGGGCGCTCGGGCGACGGTGCGTGACAGCCCTCAGAGGCCGCGTTCGATCATCGCGCGCACGAGGAGCGGCCAGGCCACCGTGGCGTCGCAGAGCACCTCCGCGTAGCGACCGCCCTCGCCGCGGGCGACGAATTTCCCCCAGCTCACGCCTTCCGAGTAGGTGCAGCCCGAGAGGTGGCCGTAGTGGACCGGGTCGGGGCAGATGCGCACGCCGTAGGCGTAGCGGACCACGGGGCTCTCCTCGCCCATACGCGAGCCGCGGATGTCCACGTAGGGACCGAGCTGCTGGGCCCAGTTTCGCGGAACGCCGCCCCCGATGGTGAAGATGCCGAGCTTTCCCCCCGCGTCGTGGTGCCCCTCGCAGAGGCTGACGTAGTGGAAGAGGTCGCGGAAGCCGTCGTACACGAGCGGGCGCTTGCCGTCGCGCCGGCGCATGAGCTGGTGCACGGCCACGTCCAGGCCGAGCTCGGAGTCGGTGAACGCCGGGATGAAGACCGGCACGTTGGCGCGCGCGGCCTCCTGCAGGACGCCGTGGCCGGGGAGGCGCTCGCCGAGGAAGCGCAGGAGCTCGTGGCTGCCGAGCGGCTCGTCGCGGGCGTCGGCCAGCTCGTGCAGCAGGCCGCGAATCGTCAGCTCCAGGCGCTCGAGGTTGTGCTCGGGCTCCACGGTGTCGTAGACGCGGTTGAAGCGCACCTTCAGGTATTCCTCGTCGGAGACGTCGGGGTTCGCCTTGTAGTGCGTGAAGCCCAGGTCCTCGACGAGCCCGTGGCCCACGAGGGCCCCCGTGGCCACTACGACGCGCACCCACCCGCGCCGGATCATCTCCATGATCAGCTTGTTCAGGCCGGCCATGGTCATGGCCCCGCTCAGGGTCATGACGGTGAAGGCCTTCTCGCGGATCATCGCCTCGAGCACGTCGGCGGCCTCGCCGAGGGCCCGGCCCGTGAAGGCCGTGGCGGACATCTCGCGCAGCAGCTCCGAGGTGGTGCCGCCGGCGCCCACCTCGAGCGGCCGCATGGGGGTGAGTCCGAGACGTTCTGCAGCGTGCTTGGGATCGTTCACGGCGCCTCCGTCGTGCGCCGTCGATCTAGCAAAAGCGGCCTACTTGAACCAGCCCTTTCTCTTGCCGGGCTTCGCGTCGCGGGAGACCTCGCGCACCGCGGCCTTGTAGAGCTCGCGCACGCCGGTGTCCTCGCCCAGCAGCTCGTCCTCGTCGGGGGGCGAGGCCCGTCGGGGCCGCGACGCATGCGGGCCGCTGGCTGGCACTTCGCGGACCACCTTCGCTGGCTCACCCGTACCGAAGCCCGGTTCCGTGCCGAGGCCGACGCGCGGCCTCGAACCGACGCCGACCCCGGGGCTCGAACCGACGCCGACCCCGGGGCTCGAGAGGCCCCCTACGCGCGAGCGCGGCTCCCCCGTGATCCCGATGGCCACCTCTCCCGTGAGTGGGGGCCGGGCGGGGCGCGTGAGCGCCGGAGGCTCCGCTTCGACCGGGGTGGGCTCGAGGAGAAAGCGCGCCTCGGGGCTCATCTCGGGCTCGGGCTCGCTCTCGCCGCGAATCGCGCGACGCACGTAGGTCCGGAGGAGCGTGCCCACCTGCGGCGCTACCTCGGTGAAGGCCACGCCCCAGGCGTAGCGTCCACCGGCGGTCCCTTCGCGGACCAAGGTGGCGTCCAGCTCCAGCCGGTCCTCGAGCGCGGGGAGCGAGAAGACGACCCGCAGGGGGAGGCCCGGGCGAGCGCGCGCGGGCGGATAGAGCAGCATCCCCGAGGCGCTCAGGTTGGCCGCCTTGCAGTCCAGCGTTCGTCCGGCCGCGAGGACGACCATCGGCCCTTCGAACGGGACGCGCGGCCCCGCTCGTCGTCGTTGGTACTGGACCATGGATCCAGTATACCGCCGCGCTCGCCGGGCGTCAGCGGGTCCGTTGGCCGTGATGGAGAGATCGTGGTGCGGTGCGGCGTGGCGCGCGAGATGCAGCTAGATACTGAAGCCGTAGCCCAGACTGAGCGCCAGAACGTGAGCCGTCGCACGATAGGTGCCAACGAGCGGCGCCGTATCGGCGGTCTTCTGATCGCCGGTCAACAGGAATAGGTACGCCAGATCGATCGTGAGCCCGGCCACGCGATAGCCCGCACCTAGCGCCACCTCGTAGCGGTCCGCGTCGGGGAGCTCGGGTCCCACGGTGCTCTTGGGCGCGGGGCTCTGGTCGTAGACCAGCCCGAGCCGCAACGGGAGCTGCGGCAGTACGCGGTACTCCCCGCCGAGGCGCACGGCGACGGTGTTGCGCCAGTGCTTGGCCTCCGCCGACGAGAGCTCCGGGTGCTCGGTGAAGTTGATCGCCAGCTCTTCGTACGAGCTCCAGGTGGTCACGTCCACGCCGAAGCCGATGGTCAGCTTCTTGGGCAGGATGAACGCTGCAGCCCCGAAGGAGATGACGTGCGGCAAGGCGAGGTGTGCCGTGACCGGCCCGTCGATGAGCCGCGAGCGCAGGCCGGTCGGGATGTTCGCGGCGGAGCCGTTCTTCGTGAACGCCGCCTTGCCCTCGTAGTTGATCGACACCCCGCTGCGGTAGCTGAGACCCACGTTCAGCCGGTTCGGTACGGCGGAGAAGAGAATGCCGGCCGTTCCGCCGAAGCCGAGGTCGTCCCCCGACAGATCCACTTGCACGTCGTCTGCGAGCGAGCTCGAGCTCGTGACCTTCCGCATGAGGTAAACCGACGACTGGGCGATGGTCAGGCCGCCGCCGATCATCAGGCGCGGATGCAGCTTGAAGGCCAGCGTGGGGTTGAAGGTGACGACCTTCACGTCGGCTTCTTGAATGAGGCTGCGGCCCCACCAGGCGGTCTCCTTGCCCCCCACGTTGACCGTGTCGGGCCACTGGATGCCGAGGCCGAAGGGAGCGTTCATGCCGATGCCCGCCGCGACGCGGTCGTGGATGCGGTACGTCGCGTAGAAGGAGGGAATGGGGAAGAACTGGGTCTTGCCGCTCACGTTCACGTCGGTTGTCGTGCCGGGGGCCGTCAGCGTGTAGCCGAAATTCGGCACCACGAGGCTCACGCCGGCCTCGAGCTGGAGGCCCTCCATCTGGGCCAGGCCCGCCGGGTTGAAGTAGACCGCCGACGGGCTGTCCGCGATGGCCGTGAAGGCGTTGCCCATGGCGAGAGCGCGGGCTCCGCATTCGGCCGTGGCGAAGCCCGCCGCCTGCGCGCGCGTGCACGCCAGCAGGACCAGCAGGGTGAGGGACCTCGACACGAAGTTCTTGAGGGTCATCGCGGCCTCCGTGAACGACGGGCGAAGAGACGTTCGACGATATCGCAAAAAGTGCGCGAGCTTTAGCACGGCGCCGCGAAAGCTGGCGAGGGAAAACTGAGACGACGGACCCGTGGGAACCCTTCCCGTTGCGTCGGGAGGGCGCGGCCTCAGCGCGCGGGACTGAAGACGTGGATCGAGCGCGGCAGGTGCCGAAGGTCCCGGGGCGGGACGTCCAGCTCGAGCACCACGGTCACCTGGGTGAAGCTCCCGGGCACCACGTCGAAGAAGAGCAGCGTCGCGGCGCGGTAGAGCATCATCATCCCCAGGCCGGCGCCTCCACCCGAGCGGTCGAGCGTCCCCGCGGCGGTCGCGCGGTGCAGCCCGCCGAAGACGTGTTCGCGCCGCAGTCGGCCGAAGGGGTCGTTCACGGCGAGGAGCAAACGGTTGCCGTCGCAGCCGCAGAGCAGGCGCGGGCGTTGATTCGGCGCGAGCTCGATCGCGGTGGTCCGTTGATGGGCAAAAAGCGGCTGTCCCTGCCCATCCACGGGGGCGTCGTACATCGCGTTCATCAGGAGCTCGTGCGCCACCTCGCCCATCGTCGTGGCGACGCGCACCCCGGCGAGCTCGCGGCAGAGCTCCTCCACCTCGCTGACGACCTGGTCGCGGTCCGCCGTCGAGGCCGGCACCCACTCCCGCTGCCACGCGCCCCAGTCGAGGCCCGTGCCGAGGGGCGGGGCCAGGCCGCCGCTGCGGCGTCGGATGATGCTCAGGAGCTCCCACGGGCGGGGAGGCGCGTCGGGATACCGCAAGCCGAAGACGTGATTCACCTGCGGCGCCCCGAGCAGCGGTTCGAGCAGTGGGTCGACGCTCTCGCTGGCCCAGAGGAAGGCCTGCACCGACGGTCGTAGCTGCAAGAAGGGGAGCACCGCCGGGAGGGCGTTGGCGTCGAAGCCCACGAGCTCGGTGCCGGAGGACAGCACCTCGCCGAGCTCCTCGGGGGTGGTGACGACGTCCACCGTGGCGCCACCGCAGCGAATCACGCGGGCCACGGCGCGGGCCGCGACGGGATTGGTGGCCAGAATCGCGACCCGGAGCTCCATTGGCGCGGGACCCTAGCACGCGCGATGGAGCGACTCAATGGTCCGGGCGAGCTCAGGGTGTTGACACTTCCGCCATGGTATTCATAGGCTCCGCCCCGCAACGCCACCCTGTCCGACGACACCGGAGGAATCCATGAAGCGGTGTGCCTCACTCCCTGTGATGGGACTTGCCTCGGCTGCCCTGCTCTTCGCGGCCTGCGCCAAGGAGATCCAGACCACGCCGCCTCCGACGGGGCAGGTCACTCCGGTCTTCGACCCGTCCGCTTCGCCGCCCGCGGTGCCCACTCCCACCGACCTGGCGCGGGATGCCGCCACGGGCCTGCTCAAGGTCCCCGTGGCCGACGCGACGCAGAACCCGGCGCAGGCCTATCTCGACGGCTACCTGAACACGCTGAACGGCTTTCCGAGCAGCGCCACCGCGGAGGTCAAGTTCACCGGCGAGCTCGACGAGAAGAGCGTGAGCGCCGAGAGCATCAAGGTCTACGAGCTCGGCGAGGGGGGCCTGGCGACCGACGTGGCGGACCTGGTCTTCGAGCACAAGAAGGTCGAGGCCGCCGGCAAGACCACGAGCCTGGTGCGCGTCTGGAACTACGCCGGCTGGAAGCGCGGCGCCTCGTACGCCTTCTTCGTGCTGACGGGGTCGGACAAGGGGGTCAAGGACGCGGCCGGCAAGGCGCTGACGCGCTCGGCGCTCTTCGAGGTCGCGACGGCCGCTTCCCCGCTCTGCGAGTGGGACCCGAACACCTCCTTCGACGCGGCGAGCGGTCGCTGCGCCACGCCTGCTACCGGGAAGCCCGCCCTCGGCTGCTGCACGTACAACTACTCCGCGCTGATCGACAGCTCGGTGAAGAAGGCGATCCACGACGATCCGAAGTACGCCGACAAGCCCGCCGAGGAGGTGGAGGCGCTCATCAAGTCCAGCATCCTGGCCAAGGCCACGGACTTCGAGCGCCTGCGCCGCGGTTTCGGCGGGCTCCTGGCGGTGGCCGAGAAGAAGGGGCTCAAGCGCGAACAGGTGGCCGTCCTCTGGAGCTTCACCGTCGTGAACATGAACGAGGCGATCTTCGAGCCCGCGTCGGTGCCGCCCCGCGTCCCGTCGCCCACGGACCTGGTGCGGGATCCCGCGACCGGGTTTCTCGCCGTGCCGAGCGCCCCGACGGCGAGCGACGCCGAGAAGGAGTTCAACGCCTACCTGAACAGCCTGGACGGCTTCCCCGCGGCGTCGTCGCCCACGCTCGACTTCTACGCCGAGCTCGACGAGGCGACGATCACCGGCAGCGTCCTCGGCTTCCAGGTCGCGCAGGATGGCATCTCCCCGCTCTCCGACGTGTCGACCAGCTGGAACGCCGGCCGCAAACGCCTCACCCTGAGCCGCAAGGGCGGGTTTCCCCGCGGCGGCAAGGTGGTGCTCGTGGCCCTCGGCGGCGCGAAGGGGCTCAAGAACAAGGAGAGCAAGGACGCGACGGCACCGAAGCGCTCGGCGCTCATGCACCTCGCGCTCAGCCCGCATCCCCTGTGCACCTTCGACGCGACGAAGAAAGAATGCACCGATACCAAGGTCTCCTCCTTCATCGACGACCCGGCGAGCAAGCCGGGGGCGATGACCGGCCTGCAGAAGGCCACCCGCTTCGAGCTGATCCGGCAGGCCTACGACGCGATCCTCAAGGGGCTCGACGGTGCGGGGGTGCTCAAGCGCGAGGAGGTCGCGTCGCTCTGGGCCTTCAGCGTGACCTCGCAAACGGAGGTGGTCTACGACCCGACGGCCGGCGTGATCCCCTTCCCCAATAACCTGCTGATCGACCAGGGGACGGGGAAGGTGAACATCCCCGCGCGTCCCGGCGAGTCGGCCGCGCAGGCCGCGCTCCGGCAGGGGCTGAACACCCTCGACGGCTTCTCCACGCAGGGGGGCTCGTTCGCGGTGGTCACGGGCAAGATCGATCCGCCCTCGCTCGAGTACGGCGTGGGCGGGCTCGCGCTCGACCTGGACGCCAAGGCCACCATCGCGATGAACTTCACCTTCGAGGAGCGGGCGCCGGCCATCGTGGCTACCCCCGCCTCGCCGCTCGGCGAGAAGACGCAGCACGCGGTGGTGCTGCTCTCCCGCTACAAGGCGGGCGACCTGAAGCCGACGAGCGGGCTGAAGGACGACAAGGGCCGGCGGCTCATCCCTTCGGTGTTCACGGTCCTGATTCGCAACCGGCACTCGCTGCTCGCGGCCGGGGGCAAGAGCGCGGTGAGCGTGCTCGACGACGCCACGGCGCTGCAGGCCGAGATGGCGCGCATGGCGCACAAGCCGCTCTTCGACAGCCTCGAGGCGCAGGGCTTCAAGCGCGAGGACGTCGTCGCCGCGTGGACCTTCAAGACCCAGACCATCGCCGAGCCGATGACCAAGCTCCGGGCCATGCCCTGGCAGATCCTCGCCGCGGCGGACTTCAACACGCCCAAGCTCGGCGGCACCATCGACGCGACCCTCGCCGGCTGGCCCGCGGCGGCTCCCAAGGACGCGCTCGGCGGCTTCGTGCCCGACGGGACGTTCGTCTCGTGGAACGCGCTCGACGCCAAGACGGGGGCCTTCCTCCCCGATCCGACGAAGGGGAAGGCCGAGCTGATTCCGTTCCTGCTCGCGCTGCCCAAGGGGACGATGCCGGCGGGCGGCTGGCCCGTGGCCGTCTTCCAGCACGGCCTGAACGGGCAGAAGACGGCCATGTTCGAGCTCGCGAACAGCCTGGCAAAGGTCGGCTACGCCACGCTGGCCTTCGATGCCGGGTTTCATGGGTCTCGCTCACTTTGCACGAAAAACGAACATTGTACGGCTGGCGGGACCTGCGACCTCGCCGCGGGCAAGTGCTCCACCGCGCTGCTCGACACGGACGGCGACGGCACGCCCGACGCCTCGGGGGCGCGCTTCCTCGTGCTGGCGAACCCCTTCGCCGTGCGCGACAACCTCCGGCAGCACGTCGTGGACGCCGCGGCGCTCCTGCGGGCCATCGCGCTCAACGGGGCCTCGGGGATCGCCGGCCTGAAGTTCGACCCGACCAAGGTGCAGGTCATCGGCCAGTCCCTGGGTGGGATCCTGAGCACCCTTGTCGCGGCGGTGGATCCGCTCCCGCAGCGGGCCGTGCTGAACGTGCCGGGGGCGCCGCTGCCGATCGCCTACGCCAACTCACCGGCCTTCAAGAAAGAGGTCACGGAGTTCATGACCGCGCAGGGGGCGGCCGAGGGGAGCGTGGCCTACCTGCAGCTCATCAACACCTTCTGCTGGATCGTGGACCCCGGCGACCCGGGGAACTTCGCCCGCTACCTGCAGAAGGCGCAGCTTCCCGACCTGGTCAAGGCCGGGACGAACGTGCCCAAGAAGTCCGTGATCGTACAGCTCGCGGGCAAGGACCAGACGCTCCCCACGATCTACGGCAAGTACCTGGCCGAGGCGGCCGGGATCGACATCAGCAAGACGGTCTTCGCCGACCAGGGGCACGGCTTCCTGCGGAACGCCGACCCGGCGGGGAGCGAGGCGGCGACGGCGGCGGCGCAGCTCCAAGCAGCCACCTTCCTCTCGACGGGGACGGTCTGCACGCCCAACGTGACCGCGGGGACCTGCAACTAGACATGGTCACCTTGGTCGCGATCCATTCTGTGTAGAGCGGCCGGTCGCGAGCGACGCCGGAGCGCGCGCGGTGGAGTGAAAAAGGTGGTCGTGCGACGCGCTCTCGCTTTCCTGCTTTTAGCCCTCGTGGCCCCCTGTCCCGCGGCGCTCGCCTCGGGCTTTCTCCTCGACCAGCATTCCGCGCGCGCCCTGGGGATGGGGAACGCCTTCACCGGCCTCGCCGACACGGCGGCGGCCGCGTTCTTCAACCCCGGCGGACTCGGTCAGCTCCGCGGGCTGCACCTCGAGGCGGGGCTCGCGCTCCTCGCCCCCTCCGCGCGCTACGACGGCGCGGCCCCGGGGAGCGGCGCGCCGGTGACCATCGACGCCGAGCGCCAGCTCTTCTGGCTCCCGCATCTGCACGTGGCCTACCGCCTCCACGAGCGCGTGGTGGCCGCCCTCAGCGTGCACGTCCCCTTCGGCCTGGGAATGGCCTGGCCCAGCACGGTGAGCGTGGGGGGCGAGAGCCGCGCGTTCTGGGGGCGCAGCATCGTCCGGCGCATCCGCCTCGAGTCCGTGGCCCTCGCCCCGACGCTCGCGCTGCAGGTGAACCGCCAGGTGTGCGTGGGTTTCGGCATCTCCATCGTGAAGGCTGCCGTCTCGCTCGAGCGCGCGGTCACGCTCTCCGCGCGGCTCGAGGACGACGTCGACGTGGAGCTCTCGGGCGGGGACGTCGGGTTCGGCATGAACGCCGGGGTGCTCTTCCGGGCCATTCCGAAGCTGCTCCACGTGGGGGTGAGCCTGCGCAGCGGTGCGCCCCTCACCTTCAACGGCAAGGCGGCCTTCACCCGCGCCGGCCGCGCCGAGCTCGTGCCCGCGGGTCTGCGGGCGCGCCTCACCGACGGTCCCGTCAAGGCGCCGCTCGATCTTCCGCACGTGCTATCGGTCGGCGCCGTGGCCTTCGCGACCCCCAAGCTGGCCCTCGCCCTCGCCATGGACGTGGTCACCTGGAACAACTTCCGGGAGCTCCAGCTCGAGTTCACGGAGAACCCCGAGCTCAGCGTGGCCGAGCCGAAGCGCTGGAAGACCATCGTGGTCGTTCACCTCGGCGCCGAGTATCGGCTGCGGCCGAACCTGCCCTTGCGCGCCGGCTTCGTCTTCAAGCAGAGCCCCGTGCCGGCCGACACGCTCGGCCCCGAGCTCCCCGACGGACACCGGTACGAGGTCAGCCTCGGGCTCTCGTACGCCTACCGCGCCTTCTCGGCCGACCTGGCGTACCTCTTCATGCTCACGGGCCGCACGCCCACCGCGGAGGTCGCCCCGCTCCCCGGCGAGTACCGGAACCAGGCCCACGTGGCGATGCTCGGCCTTCGCTACGCGTGGGATCGGGCGCGGAGCCTGCTCACGACGCGCCGGCGGTAGCTCACGCTTCCTGCAGGAAGGCGAAGTACTCCTCGGGCACCTCGTCGAAGACGAGCGGCCTGTGGCAGCTCTCGCAGGCGCGGGCCGGAGGCAGCGTCGCGTCGAGCTCGGCGCGCGTGAGGAGCTCGAGGCTCTCCTTCTTGCAGTGCCCGCAGACGTACGGGGCGAGGATCGACCCCACGCGGCCCGTCTCGCTGAAGGCCGGCAGCAAGTTGAGCTGGCTCACCACCGCCATCGAGCAGCGTTCGAAGACCAGGTCCTGCTCGGGGTTCCCGGCGCGCGCGGCCTCGAACCAGACGCGGATCCCCATCGAGTTCATGCGCGTCACGCCGGCCAGGTCCAGCACCACCCGCCCCGGCGGGTCAAAGACCGGCTGGAGCTGGCTCGTCTCGTTGATCTCGCCGGCGAGCTCGAGGTGCAGCGCGTCTCGCTGGCGCATCTCTCGCAAGCGAAGGCGATCGCCGACGCGGCGTGCGACCTGGCCGAGTCCGTTCAGCACGCAGACCGTGCGGCCCAGCGCGCTCGCATCGGGCTCGCGGTCCACGAGCGCGAGCACCTCGCACCAGGTCCCGGGGCAGATGGCGAAGAAGAGGTGCCGCGCCGCGCGCGACATGATGCGCAGCCCCATCCCCGCGCCGCCTCCGCGCCCGCTCAGCTTTGGCTGGCGCGCCTGCCCCGTGGTGCCGCCGAGCGCCTCCGCCGGCGTCAGGGCGCCGAAGGGGTCGCGGATCGAGACGGCGATGAAGCGGTCGCCGATCATCCAGCGCAGCGTGGCCTCTTCTCCCGGGCGCAAGGTGAGCTCGGCCGCGCGGTCGAGCTGGGCGTAGCGCGGGCGGCCGTCGGCGGCCGTGGGGGCGTCGAAGATGGCGTTCATGATCATCTCCTCGGCGAGCTCGGTGAGCGCGCGCAGGCCGCGCTGCCGAACGCCTTCGGAGCGCGCGTCGTCGAGGAGCGAGTCCACGTAGGCGGCCTTCTGCGCCGAGGAGGTGATCTGGATGACCTGGATCGCGCCGTCGAGCGGGAGCTGGTCGATCCCCGACCGGTCGGGTCGCGCCATCCAGCTCAGCGCCAGGCCGACGGCCAGCGGTTCGAGCGGGCGCGCTCCGACGAGGAGATGGGGAAACTGCTCCGCGGCCTCCGAGACGTCCGCCTTCTCCGGCGCGCCGTCGAAGCAGGCGAGCGTTCGCTGCGGCGCGACGCCGGCGCCGGCCCAGGGGCCCCAGGCCTCCTCCCAGCGCGTGACGGGGAGCGGCAGCACCGACAGGTCCGGCTCCTCCGCGGAGGGCTTCAGGTCGAGCGGCGAGGCGCAGCGCTCGGCGAGGCGGAGGTGCTTGCGCGCCAGGATCCCCCAGTCGGCGCCCTTCAGCGGCTCGGTGGGACCTAGGAGCGCGAGGCGCACCGCGCCTTGCTCCCGACCCGCAGCGCGCGTCGCCACGGGCTCGAGCTTCGCCCCGCCCGGCCGCACCGAGACGGTGTCGAGGTCCTCCGACGGAAGCGGGGTGCGCTCTTCGAACGCTTCCTGGTCGTCGCGTGCGAGGCCTCCGCCCCCCGTGTCCTGCAGGCCGAGAGCCAGCTCGAGGCGAGCCAGCTCCGCCGTGGCCTCCTCGAGCGAGGGGAAGCGCGCCTTCGGGGACTTGGCGAGCAGGCGCAGGACGAGGCCGTCGAAGGCCGCGACCTCGGGCGCGGGCCGAATCGTCGACGGAGCCGCGGGCATCACGTGCTGGTGCAGGTGCAGGTAGCCGATCTGGTTGTCCGAGTAGAGGGCCGGCCGTCCCGCGAGCAGCTCGTAGATCACCATCCCCAGCGCGTACTGGTCGCTGAAGCTCGTGGCCGGCTCGCCGCGCCACTGCTCGGGGCTCATGTAGCGGGGCGTTCCCACGAGGGCGCCCGTGTTGGTGTGGCCCGCCTCCTCGGTGACGCGCGCCAGGCCGAAGTCCACTACCTTTGCGTGCGCCTTCCCCTGCACCTCGGCGACCATCACGTTGTCGGGCTTGAAGTCGCGGTGAATCACCTTGCGGTCGTGGGCGTACGCCAGCGCCGAGGCGCACTGCCGCGCGAGGGCCACGGCCCGTCCGAGGGGCAAGGGGCCGCGCTCGAGGAGCCCGCCGAGGCTCGTCCCGTCCACGTATTCCATCGCCAGAAAGAGCGACCCGTCAGCGAGCTCGCCGAAGTTGTAGACCGTGACGATGTGCGGGTGGGAGAGCCGGCTGGCGGTGCGCGCCTCCTGGCGGAAACGATTGCGCCACTCGGTCTCGCGCCGGGCGTGGAGGATCTTGACCGCGGCGAAGCGGTCCATCGCCGACTGCTCGGCCAGGTAGACGGCCCCCATGCCGCCTCGCGCGATGAGGCGCACGAGCTGGTACTGGTCGAGGACCCACAGGCCAATCAACGGATCCGCGTCGGGGGAGCTGGGGCTCGCGGGAACGGGCGGCGGCGTCGGCGGATCCTCGTGCATCGGCGGCTCGGTGCCGCCATCTTAGCACAGGCGATGTGCGGGGAGAGGCAGGGGGGACCCCGGCGCTGCGACCGGGGCCCGAGGGCGAGGACGCGTAGGCGTGGGCTACTTGACGGGGCAGAAACCGGTCGTGGTGCGGCAGGTCAGGCCGACGCTGCCGCGCCCGACGCCGGTGTACCAGATGCCCCAGGACTCCGTCGCGCTCGTGACCTTCAGCGCCACCAGCCCGGTCTGGATGAGCAGCGGGTTGTCGTCCTTCGTGACCTTCGGCAGCAGCTTCAGCGCATCCGCCGGGATCTGCTTCTTGCCCGCCACGGCCAGCGTGACGCAGGTGATGCGCGTGTGTTCGCTCTTGTCCTTGAGGTAGGCGTACATGTCCACGGCGACGAGGTCCGCGCCGCCCGTGGGGAGCGTCTCCCACTCGGCCGTCACGGTGGCCGCCGTCGGGTCGAGCTGGTTCAGGTCGAAGGAGGCTTTCGGCTTGGCCATCGCCGCCGCCGCCAGGTCCTTCTTCGAGAAGGCCTTGACCTCGGTCCCGCCCGCCACGGTGAACTCCAGCTTGGAGGTATCGTCGAGCCAGGAATCGGCCGGCAGCACGGTGCTGTCGGGGAGGCCGCAGTCATAGGTGTAGAACTTGCTCGTGCCGAGCTGCTTGCGCGTGCAATCGATGGTCGCGGGCAGTTTGCCGGAGGTGGTCGGCGCCGCGCCGTCCACCCAGTTCACCTCCTTGTGACCCTTGACGGACACCTTCCCCGCGTCGCCGGCGGTGCGGTTCGGCGGCGTGGTCCCCGTCCACTTGTAGACGGTGCAATTCGGGGGCGACGGCGCGTCCTGGAAGTCGGGCTTCAGGCTCGGGTCGTTGGGGTCGAAGGTTAGCCTGAGGCTCAGGATCTTCGTCGGCGTCGGCGCGGGCGAGGGGGTGGGACCCCAGGTCAGCCGCCCCGAGAGCTCGCTCGCGGCGAGCAGCGCCGTGTACGTCGTCGGCGCCTTCGCATCCGGCTTGGCCGCGTCGCCAGCGCCAGCGTCGGGCTTTCGCGCGTCGCCCGCGGCGCTGTCGTGGGTCATCCCCTGGTCGACCGCCACTCCCGTGTCCGTCTTGGGCGTTCCGTTGTCGCTCGAGCACCCCGCGCACGCCAGCGCGAGCGCGCCCAGTCCTGCCATGACCTTGGTCACCATCACGATACCTCCCTCGGTAAGTTGATCCCCAGCGGGGATAGGTGAGGCTATGTACCGCTCGATGGCGGGGGTGTCAATCTGACGCAGGTTACGGAGGAGAAGGGTCAGACCGGAGCGGTCCCAGGACGCGACGAGCGGCGGTCGCTCTGACTAGCTGCCCGAGCGCAGGACGACGTAGCCGAGGAGCGCGATGGCGGCGGCGAGCAGCGCCACGATGAGGTAGAGCAGCTTGCCGATTCCGCCCTTGTGCTCCTGCTGCTGCTGACCGACCTTGTCGTAGGCCACGTCGGTGAGCAAGCCCTTCAGGTTTCCGCTCGGGATGGTGGGCATCGGCGGAATGCCCGAGGCTCCCGACGACGACGACGAACCGGCCGACGGGGTGGAGGGGGTGGCGACGCTCGGCAGCGGCATCGAGGTGGACCGCGTGCGCAGCGTGCCCTTGCTCTCGCGCGTGAGCCGCTTGATGACCTGATCCAGGCTGGCTTCGATGCGCGGCTGGGTCAGGGTGTTGAGAAACCCGAAGTAGGAGCTCTCGATGTCGTCGAACTCCATCGTGTGATCGCACTGATCGCAGCGACAGGTAGGCGCGTGGAACGGCAGGCCCTTGAGGGCGTCTTCCACGTTGATGAGCAGCATCTTGTCGGATTCGCACGAGGAGCAGAAATACGGCGCGTAGAAGCTGGCGATGATGCCGTTGCCGACGAAGTTATTGACCAGGTTCACCTGGGTCATGATGGCCGGCGAGCACTCGAGCAGAAAGATGGTACAGCCTTGGCGCTGCAGCTCGCCGAGCCAGGTCACCCAGTCGCGCACGCCGCAGGAATTGATGCGTTCCACGTCCGAGGTGTTGATGAGCACCGTGGGACGTTTCACTTGTTTGGTGATCTCGAGCAGGTCGTTGTCTTCGTCGATGACGCCCGATAGCCGAATGAGGTTTACCCCTTCGGTATCCGTGACCTCGACGCCCAGGCGCGCACCCATGGCTCTCCTCTTCCCGACGAGCCTACCGTCCTGCCTAACGCTTGTCCAGTATTGCGCCTTCCGTCACGGGCACCGGGAGCGACGGTCGACGACGGCTGCGCCGCCCCTCCCTCCGAGGCGATTCCTTCGGAGCGCGAACTATTTTCCGTCGCGGGTCGTGAGCGTGGCGATGGTCAGATCCCCGGCCATCGGGCCCGTGCTTGGGACGCGGCGCACCGCGGCGGCGGGGAGCCCCGTCTCCCGGCACAGGGCGTCCAGACGGGCCGCGAACATCTCCGAGACGATGCGGCCGTCGATGCGACTTTCCTCGACGGTGCCGTGCCGCGTGCGGGCCTCGGCGATCCATTGCTGGCGGTGCGTCAGGGTCCGGACCGTCTCGCGCCGGGCCTCGTCCCGCCGCTGCGTGGCGAGCAGGGTCATGGCCAGGAGGTAGCGGCCGATCACGTTGCGCTCGTTGATCTCGATGGCGCGGCGCAGCGCTGCCTCGGCCTGCCGCGGACGCCTCGTCTGGAGGTAGAGCAGCCCCATGTTGGAGAGCACCCCGTCCCGCGAGGGGTCGTCGGTGATCAGCACCTGGTAGTGCCGCAGGGCCTCCTCGTAGCGGCCGCTGCGGTGGAGCTGCACGCTGTCGCGAAAGCGCATCTCGGCGGCGACCTCGCCGAAGCAGCCGGTGCCGAGGAGCCCTGTCGCGAGCAGGCCCGCGGCGAGCAGGCCGCGCGCGAACGGAGCCGGACGGAGAAGGCCCTCACTTCGCCCGCGGATCGTCTCGGTGGCCTTGCGGAGCGTCTGACGCATACGACAGACCTAGGATACCACGCCCCCTGGACGGTGACCTCCCCGCGCCGCCGGGAGCGCGCAATTGCTGCCAGATCTCCTCATGCCGCGCTCGGTCGTCGCGCTTGGCCGCCGCGCCCGGAGGAGCCGACGGAAACTCTGGACACGGCGATCGACACGCCTTAAGTAGTGAGTGCAGATGCAGCTCACTGCGTTGTCGCCGACGCCCGCTTCCGCGTGCGTCCCCCGGATTCGGCTGTTCACGGAGCGGGTCCTCATCGACCGCGGCACGGCCTGGGCCCCCGATTACGAGGAGGCCGAGGCCCCCGCGATCCAGCTCTCCTTCGACTACGGCGGCACGGTGGTCTCCGCCGCGCAGCCGGTCTCGCGCGTGTTCGTCGGCGGCAGCGGGGCTGCGGCTCCCCTCGAGCGGGACGTCGCGCTCGAGAATCACGCGCGCGCGGTGCTCGAGGCCTTCGGTGCGGTCGAGCTCTCGTGCCTCGAGCACGTGGCCGCCCCGGGCTCGAAGGCCGACTACCTCGTGCACGTGGAGAGCGACGTGCACACCGTCTGTGGCTTCACGGCCTACACGGTGCCGCAGCTGCGGCGGCTCGGCTGGCAGGTGGAGGTGGCCGACTCGTACCGCTGGCGCGTCGTGGACGACGCGGTCCCCTTCTACGCGCGCCTCGAGGAGGACGAGGAGCCCGACTGGTTCAGCCTCGAGCTCGGCATCGACGTGAACGGCCGGCGCATCAACCTGGTGCCGGGGCTGCTCTCGCTGCTCGAGGACGCGGCGAGCCTCAAGGCCCTGCAGAAGGCGCGGCGGAGGTGTTACGCGCTCCCCGTCGGCGAGGGCGTGTACCTGCCGATCGAGCCCGACCGCCTGAAGGTGCTGCTCGACGTGCTCCTCGAGCTCTACGAAGGAGCCAAGGGGGGCGAGCTGAAGTTGCCGACGCTCGGGGCCGGGGCGCTGGCGCGGCTCGACCTCGCGCTCCTCGGCGAGCGGCGCGTCTCGTGGGAAGGGGAGACGCGCCTGCGCGACCGGGGCTACGGGTACATCCCCGAGGCCGTGCACAAGGTGGAGGCGCCGAGCGGCCTGCGGGCCACCCTGCGCCCCTACCAGGAGGACGGGCTGGCGTGGATGCAGCACCTCCGGGCGCAGGAGGTCGGGGGCGTGCTGGCCGACGACATGGGGCTCGGCAAGACGCTCCAGACCATCGCGCACCTGCTCGTCGAGCACCGCTCGGGGCGGGCCGAGCATCCGTCGCTGGTGGTTGCCCCGACGAGTCTCGTCTCGAACTGGCGGCGCGAGCTGGCACGCTTCGCACCGGCGCTCCGGGTGCTCGTGCTGCACGGGCCGAAGCGCCACGTACGGCGGCGGCTGGCCTACCAGCACGACGTGGTCCTGACCACCTACCCGCTCCTCGTGCTTGACCTCGACGAGCTCGCCGCGCAGCGCTACCACCTGCTGGTCCTCGACGAGGCGCAGGCGATCAAGAACGCCTCCAGCCAGGCCCATCGGGCGGCCAAGCGGCTCGACGCCGAGCACCGGCTCTGCCTCTCCGGAACGCCGCTCGAGAATCACCTCGGCGAGCTCTGGGCGCTCTTCGACTTCCTCACGCCGGGGCTGCTCGGCAGCTCGCGCCAGTTCCGCGAGCACTTCCGGTATCCGATCGAGGCGGCGGGGGACGAGCATCGCCTAGAGGCCCTGCGGCAGCGCGTGGCGCCCTTCGTGCTGCGGCGCACGAAGGACCAGGTGGCGCGCGAGCTCCCGCCGAAGACCGAGATCGTGCGCGCCGTGGAGCTCAAGGGGGCCCAGCGCGACCTCTACGAGAGCATCCGCGTGGCGGCCCACGCGCAGGTGCGCCAGGCCATCACCCGGCAGGGGCTCGCGCAATCCACGATTGCCATCCTGGACGCCCTGATGAAGCTGCGTCAGGTCTGCTGCGATCCGCGCCTCGTGAACGTGCGCGCCGCGCGCGAGGTCGAGGAGACGGCCAAGTACGAGCTCCTCTTCGAGCTGCTCCCCCAGCTCCTCGAGCAGGGCCGCCGCGTGCTCCTCTTCTCGCAGTTCACGAGCATGCTCGCGCTCATCGGGCAGGGACTCGAGCAGCTCGGCCGACCCTACGTCGCGCTCACCGGCGCGACGGTCGACCGCCAGCGCGCGGTGGACGCCTTCGAGCAGGGCCAGGTCGACGTCTTCCTCATCAGCCTGAAGGCCGGCGGCACCGGGCTGAACCTGACCTCGGCCGACACGGTGATCCACTACGATCCCTGGTGGAACCCCGCGGCCCAGGCGCAGGCCACCGACCGCGCGCACCGCATCGGCCAGACCAAGCCCGTCTTCGTCTACAGCCTGATCGTGGCCGGTTCCGTCGAGGAGCGGATGCTCAGGCTCCAGCGGCGCAAGGCCCGGCTCGCGGAGAGCCTGCTCGCACCGCAAGGGACGGCGTGGTCGGCGGACGAGGTGCAGAGCCTCTTCGCGCCGCTCGGCGACTCGGGTCTCGTGGGTCTCGCCGAGAGCTGAGCGCCCGCGACCAGCTGAGCACCCGCGCCGAGCCCGGCTCCCGCGCCAGGCGGGCCGTACCCCACCCCTACTGCACCACGATGAACTCGACCCGGCGGTTCTTCGCGCGGCCCTCGTCGGTGTCGTTCTTCTCCACCGGACGCGTGCTGCCGTAGCCCACCGCCTGCAGCCGCTTCTTGGCCACGCGCTTGGTCACGAGGAACTTGAGCACGGTCCGCGCGCGCTCCTCGGAGAGGCGCTGGTTCCGCGCCTTGGAGCCCTGGTTGTCCGTGTGACCCTCGATGCGCACCAGCTTCACCTCGGCGTGCTTGTTGATCTCCTCCGCGACCTGCGCCAGGAGCCGCTTCGCCGACTCCGTCAGCTCGGCCTTGCCCGAGACGAAGGTCACCCGCTCGCCGATCGCGATGTGCGTTGGCGTGACCTGCGGCGGCGTCGGCTTGGCGATCTGCGGCGTCGTGTCCGGGCAGCCGTCCTCGTCCTCGTGGCCGTTGAAGGTCTCGGGCTTGTCGGGGCACTTGTCGCTCTTGTCCGCGATGCCGTCCTTGTCGTTGTCCGGATCGGGGCACCCGTCGCTATCCTCGAAGCCGTCCCGGTCCTCGGGGTCGTTCGGGCAGCGGTCCTGGTCGTCGGCCACGCCGTCCTTGTCCGAATCCTCGAGCGGACAGCCGCTCGCCGTGACGGCCGCCACGTTCGGGCACTTGTCGAGCGCGTCCGGAATACCGTCGTTGTCGTTGTCCAGGTCGGGGCAGCCGTCCTTGTCCTGGAAGCCGTCCTTGTCCTCCGGCTCGTTCGGGCACTGGTCCGCGCTGTCCGGAACGCCGTCGAGGTCCGCGTCGGCCTCGGTCACCTTGCCGGCGAAGCCCACCCCCGCGAAGGCGCGCACGTCCGGTGCGCCGAAGTCGCCGAGCACGCCGACGCCCACGCCCGCGTCGAAGCGCAGCGCGCCGCGCCGAAAACGTGCGGCGAGCATGACCTCGTGCGGGCTATTGGCCTTGGAGGTCTCCGCGAGCGCCAGGCGCCCGTCGAACTCGGCGATCGCCTCCAGCCACGAGAGCGCGCGCAGCCCGACCCCGAGGCCGTACATCACCTGGTCGCTCACGCGAAGCTGGCGGAAGGTCACGTCGCGCCGCCAGAGGTAGCCGGCGTTCAGCCCGACCCGCATGCGCCAGAAGGCGTAGTCGGCCGCGAGAAACCCCGCCACCGTCGGGCGGAAGGCGTGATTCCCACCGGGGTTGGACGCGTCGGCCACGTTGCCCTCTCCGACGAACGAGGTCGCGTCCGCCGTCGGGAAGGTCACCGTCGCGCCCACCCCGAGGCCGAAACCTCCACCGGCCTTCGGCGCGAGAATCGTTCCGTGGAGCATGAGGCGGATGTCGCCCACGCCGCCGCCGGAGAAGTTCTGGTCCGAGAGGTTGATGCGGTCGAGCTGCGCGCACTGGATGTTTCCACCGGGACACATCTGGAGCATGCCGATGGGCAGCCCCACCCCGACGATGAGACGGTTCCAGAGGCCCACGCCGACGGAGAGGTCCCACCCGAGCTGATGGCTCACGGCGAGGTCCTTGGTGCCGTCGGGGAAGGTGGCGCGCAGCGGCGCGCGCATGTAGATGAGGTAGGCGTTGGCCGAGAGCTGCAGATGACCGGGCGACGCGGCGCCTCGCACGTTCAGGAAGTCGCTGGGCCCCACCCCGGGCTGGAAGAGCTGCACGTCGAGAAGCTTTTCCCCCTGCTTGAAGGGGGCCGCGTGGGCTCGGGCGTTCAGGGTGAGGAGGAATAGGGCGACAACGCTTCGCGAGACCAGAGAGCTACGGTGCATGCTGCCGTCCTAAGCTGGCCTCGACGGCATGGCCAGGCTGCTCATGGGTACCATGATTGATGGTCTCGGCATTTTTGCCTGGCTTTGCGCTGGGGTCAATCTTTTCTGCGTCGATCGGTTGCGTGAGCCGGCCAACAATTGGCGCTCGCGCCGTGGCCTGCGATAGCATGGGCGCATGGATCGCTCCGAACGACCGCTCGCGCTCGTGGCCATGGGCGGCCACGCCTTCATGCAGCCGGGGCAGGCCGGCACGATCGAACACCACCAGCAGAACGCCGACGAGATCTCGCTCGTGCTGATGACGCTCATCGAGCGCGACTACAACGTGGTGATCACGCACGGCAACGGTCCGCAGGTGGGGCAGCTGCTCCTGCAGACGGATCTCACGCGCGACCAGGTCCCGGCCATGCCGCTCGACGTGCTGGTGGCCGACACGGAGGGGTGGCTGGGCTACGTGCTGCAGCAGGCGCTGCTCAACCAGCTCCGTCGGCGCAACGTGCAGCGCTACGTGGTGACGGTGATCTCGCAGGTGCTCGTGGACAAGCGCGACCCGGCGTTCGCGGCGCCCACCAAGCCCGTCGGCCGCTTCATGAGCGAGGAGGAGGCGCGACGCTGCCACGAGGAGCACGGCTGGACGGTGATCGACGATTCCGGCCGCGGCTGGCGTCGCGTGGTCCCCTCGCCGAAGCCGCTCCGCGTGGTGCAGCGCCACATGATTCGCGACGCCGCGCTGCGCGGGCACATCGTCATCGCGTGCGGCGGCGGCGGGATCCCGATCGTCAAGGACTCCCACGACAACTACCAGGGGGTCGAGGCGGTGATCGACAAGGACCTGACCTCGAGCATCCTGGCCTCGAACATCGGCGCGGAGCTGATGATCATCCTCACGGACGTGCCGCAGGTCTACGTGGCCTACAAGAAGCCCGAGCAGCGCGCGCTCAGCGCGGTCACGATGGACGACGTGGAGCGGCTCATCGGCGAGGGGCACTTCGCCGCGGGGAGCATGGGGCCCAAGGTGGAGGCGATCGCCGGGTTTTTGCGCGCCGGGGGCAAGCGCGGGCTGATCACCAACCCCGGCAGCCTCGAGGACGCGCTCGCGGGGCGCGGGGGGACGCACTTCGTCGGCCGCCTGTAGCGGCGGTCAACCCCAGAGCTCGCCGATCAGAGCATCCACTTCGTCGAGTGGCCCGCCTGCTCGAGCATGCGCTTCGAGAGGGCGTTCGCGCGGTCGCGGAGCGCGTCCTCGTCGAGGCAGACGAGGCGGCCCCCCGAGACGACCACCTTTCCGTCCACGATCGTGGTGTGCACGTTGTGGCTGATCCCGGCGAAGACCGCCGCCGCGAGGGGGTCCGAGAGAGCGCCCGCGTAGTCGAGGCGCTTCATCTCGACGAGCGCGAGGTCGGCCGCTTGCCCCACCGCGAGGGTGCCGAGGCGCTCCCAGCCGAGGAGCTCCGCGCTTCCGCGAGTGGCGAGGCGCAGCGCGAGGTCGGCCGTCATCGCCGCCGGGGTGCCGTGCACGCGGTGCACGAGCAGGCAGCTCCGGAGCTCGCCGAGCATGTTCGAGCTGTCGTTCGAGGCGCTGCCGTCCACGGCCAGCCCGACGCGCACGCCGCGGGCGAGGAGCTCGGGGACCCGGCAGATCCCCGACCCGAGCCGCATGTTCGAGCTCGGGCAGTGCGCCACGCCGGTGCCGGTGCGTGCGAGCACCTCGAGCTCCGCGTCGTCGAAGTGGATGCCGTGCGCGAACCAGACGTCGGGTCCGAGCCAGCCCACGCGCTCCATCAGGGCCAGCGGGCGGCAGCCGTAGCGCTCGACGCAGTAGGTCTCCTCGTCGAGCGTCTCGGCGAGGTGGGTGTGCAGGCGCACGCCGTGACGCCGCGCGAGGGCCGCGCTCTCGGCCATCAGCTTCTCGGTGACCGAGAAGGGGGAGCACGGGGCGAGCGCCACGCGCTGCCGCGAGAAGGGGCTGGGGTCGTGGTACGCCGCGATGACCCGCGCCGAGTCCTCGAGGATCGTGCGCTCGTCCTGCACCACCGAGTCCGGCGGCAGGCCGCCCTGGCTCTCGCCCCGGGACATGCTCCCGCGACTCGTGCAGATGCGGATCCCCGTCTCGAGGGCCGCCTGGACCTGCAGTCCGATCAGGTCCTCGGTGACGCCGGCCGGGAAGATGTAGTGATGGTCGCTGGTGGTGGTGCAGCCGGTCTTGAGCAGCTCCGCGCAGGCGAGCTGCGTCGAGACCGAGACCACCTCGGCCGTGAGGTAGCGCCAGATCGGATAGAGGCCCTTCAGCCAGTCGAAGAGGCCCGCGTTCTGCACCGCAGGCAGGTTGCGCTGCAGCGTCTGGTACATGTGGTGGTGCGTGTTGACGAGCCCCGGGATGACGAGCTTCGTCGAGGCGTCGATCACCTCCGCCTCGCCGCGCGGCAGTGACGGCCCGATGTCCGCGATGCGCGAACCGTCGACGAGCAGGTCCACGCCGCGCAGGCGCGTGTTCGCGTCGTCGCCAACGGCCAGGTGGTAGATGTTGCGAAGGAGGAGTCGCCCGCGGGCCATGCGACGGCGTAGCTAGCGCAGGGGAGGGCGGCGGCCGGCGAGCATGCTCAGTTGGGCCCCGCCCCAGGCCCCCACTTCTCCTCGAACAGCTTCTTGCCCTTGCCGTTGAGCTTGTAGAACTGCGAGCTCCCCTCGGTGCGGTCGACCACGATGCAGCTCGGCTTGCTGCGTCGGATGTAGCGCGCCACGTTGGGCGGCTCCAGGCTCACCGCCGAGCGGGACATGACCATGCGGGCGATGTCCGCCGGCCGGAGCGGCCCGAGTCCTTCGAGCGACGCCACCCCGAGCGACCAGACGATGCGCGCGAGGTAGGTGCTCCCGCCGATCTCGTCGTCCACCTCGAGGCGCTTGATGCGCGACGAAGCCTCGCGGTTCCCCTCGAGCGGCCGCTTCTTGTGCGAGACGCGCTTGCCGCGCGGCGCGGCCGACAAGGAGCCGTTCTCCGCGCTTTCGTCGTCGCTCTCGACCCCCTCCTCGGGTCCGTCGAACGCATCCGCGTCGTCGTCGGAGAAGGCGGCCGCGGGCGGCTGGTACGCGCTCGCGCGCGGAACCTCGGTGCGCCGCGACGCCGCGGGCACGGCTTCCGCCGTGGCGCGTGGCGCGCTGGCTGCCGGCGGTGCGTGATAGCTCGCTCCGCCGCCGGACCAGGCCTCCTGGCCGTTGCCATCCTTGAGCAGCGACGTCACAGACGACGGCACGCCCACCGACTCCGCCACCTCCGCGACCGTCTGCAGGGTGCTCTTCACCCGGTCCTGCAACAGCTTGAACATCCCCTGGGCCTTGCTGAACATCGCCCTCCTCCTCACTGCAAACGGCGCGCGCGTCGTAGGCGAACTCACCACTGGCTCGTTCTGGTCGGCGCCATCATTGGGTAGCGCGCAAGGCCCCGGCCCGTCAAGCGTCAAGCGGATTCCCGGATCCTCCGGATCCGTGATCCCCGTCCGGGGCGGCTCCCGGCTCGCAGAGCTCGGTAAGGACTCCGAACGTTGCGCGCGGGTGCAGAAAGGCGATGCGCTGGCCGTGCGCGCCGTCCCGCGGTTCCGCGTCGAGCAGCGCCACCCCTTTGTCGCGGAGCTCCCCGAGCGCCGAGGCGAGGCCGTCCACCTGAAAGGCCAGGTGGTGGATCCCCTCTCCGCGCTTGTCGAGAAACTTCGCCACCGGGCTATCGGGGCTCGTCGGCTCGAGGAGCTCGATCGTCGTCTCACCGACGCGCAGCATGGCCACCTTGACCTTCTGGTCCGCGACCTCCTCGCGCCCCACGAGCTCGAGGCCGAAGGTGTCCCGGTAGTGGGCGATCTGCGTCTCCAGGTCCTTCACGGCGATGGCGATGTGCGCGATTCGCTGGATGTGCATGGTGGCCTCCTCGGTGCGGGGCGGGAAGGTACCACGGCGCGGGCTTGGCGGCGCTTGACACAGCGCGTGCACTACCCCACGATGAGGTGATGTCCGAGGAGGATCTTCACAATTTGCTCGCGGCGCTGGTCGAGCAGGCCCGCGCCCTCGCCACCCGTTTGGCGGGGGACCCGGACCGGGAATCTCCGTGTCATTTCTGCGGCGCCCCCGTCCCCCTGTGGGAGAACCTGCTCGTGATGCAGCTCGCCGGGGTGCCGGCGCACGTGCAGTGCCCGGCCGACGCCCTGGCCGCCAAGCTCAAGGAAGCGGGGCCCGAGCCCGAGTTTCCCTACGACGACTTCTCGCAGGCCGTGGACGCGCGTGTGCTGCTCGAACGCCCGACCGCTTGCAGCGGGGTGATCGAAGCCCTGGCCCGGCCACCGACGCCGGCCGCCGCGCCCCCCGCTTAACGACTCGACGACGAGAACGCACCCATGATCACGCGTGCCGATGCCGAGCGGAAGCTCAGCGCCTTCGGGCAGTCCCACGTGCTGCGCTGGTTCGACGAGCTGGACGGGGCCGGCCAGGAAAGGCTCCTCGGGCAGATCGAGGCCCTCGACCTGGCCTGGCTCGCGCGGGTCCTCGAGACTCCCGAGCTCGCCGTGGACCCGGCCACCATCACGCCGTACGAGGAGCTCATCCCGCTCGACGCGTCCGACGCGGCGGAGGCCCGCGCGCGCGGCGAGGCGGCCCTGCGCGCCGGCGAGGTGGCCTGCATTCTCGTCGCGGGGGGGCAGGGGAGCCGGCTCGGCTTCGACGGGCCGAAGGGGGCCTTCGTCCTCGGTCCGGTGAGCGGTCGCACGCTCTTCCAGATGCACGTCGAGCGGCTCGTCGCGCTCGGGCGGCGCTACGGGGCCGTGCCGCCGCTCTACCTCATGACGAGCCCCGACAACCACGAGGCGACCTGCCGCATCTTCGCCGAGGCCAACCGCTTCGGCCTGCCCGAGGACCGGCTGCTCATCTTTCCGCAGGGGCTCGCACCGGCGGTGGACGAGCAGGGTCGGTTGCTCCTCGAGGAGCGAGGGAGCTTGGTCCTGGCCGCGAACGGCAACGGCGGGCTCTTCGCCGCCCTCGCCGGCAGCGGCGCGCTCGCGCAGATGGAGCGGCTCGGCATCCGCGCGGCGAGCTACGTCCAGGTCGACAACCCGCTCTCGCTGAGCTGCGACCCGCGCTTTGTGGGCTACCACCTGCTGCGGCAGAGCGACTACTCGTGCAAGGCCATCCCGAAGGTGCATCCGGCCGAGAAGGTGGGCGCCTACGCGCGCGTCGGCGGCCGGCTCTCCGTCGTCGAGTACACCGTGATCCCCGAGGCGCTCGCAGAGAGTCGCGACGCCCGCGGTGCGCTGCGCTACGGCTACGCGAATCCGGGGCTCTTCGTCTGGAGCGTCCCCTTCCTGCGCGAGCAGGCCGAGCGCGCAGACCTGCCGTATCACCGGGCCCACAAGAAGATCCCGCACCTCGACCCGAGCGGACGGCGCGTGGAGCCCACCGCGCCGTGCGGCTACAAGCTCGAGACCTTCGCCATGGACACGCTCCCCGACGCGAAGCGGTCGCTGGTGCTCGAGATCGACCGCGACGAGGAGTTCGCGCCGGTCAAGAACGCGAGCGGCGTGGACAGCCCCGACTCGGCGCGTGGGCTGATGACCGCGCTCTACCGGCGCTGGATCACCGAGGCCGGGGGCACGCTCTCGGGCGAAGGGGCGGTGGAGGTGAGCCCGCTCTACGCGCTCGACGGGGAGGAGCTGGCCGAGCGGTTGCCGGTCGGCTTTCGCGCCGAGACGCCGCTCTACCTCGGGCCGAAGAGCCCCGCGCGGTAGAGCAGGAAGGCGAGCCCGGCGAGGCTGGCGAGCCCCAGAGCGACCCAGAGCAGCGTGCGACGCGGCCGCGCCGGAGGGGCCTCGAGGTTGTGTCGCGTGATCGGGTTGTCGTCGAAGAAGAGCGGTTCGCGCCGGGAGAGGAAGCTCTCGATGCGCTTTCTGGCCTCGTCGGAAAGGTCCACGAACTCGAAGCCGATCCCCGGTTCGCCGTCGGGGCCGTCGTGGCGTTCTCGGGTCCAGCGCACGCGGCCGTTCACCTGCAGCGTCGGGCCTCCGTCGGGGAACTTGAGCTCGATCTTGGCCTTGGTGCCCACCGCGAGCGTGTCGCGGGTGGCCACGAAGACGCCGCCCCCGTTCAAGTCGTTGGCGAAGCCGGTGTAGAAGTTGCTCTCGCTGTGGTCGTCGAGATCGGTGCTGATCTCGACCCAGGAGCGAATGCGTTGCAGGGCGATGTTCTCGCTCATCCCGTCCCCTCGGCCGTACCGTTCGATTCCGACAGTGTAGCGCAGGTCGCCCCGCGCGGCAGCGAGGCAAAGTATCCCCCGGATCCTCGTTGACCCCCCGGTGGCGGCCCCCATACCATCCGCGCCGAACCCATCGCCGAACCCATAAGGGAGGTCCCCCATGTCGCTCAGCAAAGCCTTCATCCCCTACGGCGCGTACTGGAGCACCCCGTTCTGTCGGTGGCAGGGGAGCCTCTCCGGCTACAACTCCGTCGAGCTCGCGGCGCAGGTGGCCTCCGCCGTGCTGGCCGAGAAGCAGGTGGCCCCCGAGACCTTCGATGGTGTGCTCCTCGGCATGACGGTCCCGCAGGCGGCGAGCTTCTACGGCGCTCCGTGGCTGGCGGGGATGATCGGCGCGGCGGGCGTGACGGGACCCACGATCGCCCAGGCCTGCGCCACGAGCGCGCGGGTGATCGCCACCGCCGCCGCCGAGGTCGAGACCGGCCAGCGCACCTGCCTGCTCGGAGTGAGCGCCGACCGCACGAGCAACGGTCCGCACCTCTATTACCCGAACCCGGCCGCTCCGGGTGGGCGCGGGCAGGCGGAAGACTGGGTCTGGGACAACTTCAACCGCGACCCGTACGCCGGCGGCGCGATGATCCAGACGGCCGAGAACGTGGCCCGCGAGGCGGGGATCTCCAAGGAGGCTCAGGACGAGGTCACGCTGCTGCGCTACCGGCAGTATCAGGACGCGCTGGCGAACGGCCGCGCCTTCCAGCAGCGCTACCTGGCCAAGGTCCAGCTCAAGAAGGGCAGGGCGGTCTCCGTGGTCGAGGCGGACGAGGGGGCCTTCCCGACCACCGCCGACGGGCTGGCCAAGCTGAAGCCGGTCCTCGAGGGCGGCACGGTGAGCTACGGTACGCAGACCTTCCCCGCCGACGGCAACGCGGGGATCGTGGTCTGCACGCGCGAGCGCGCGGAGAAGCTCAGCCGCGAGGCGAAGCTCCCCATCCAGCTCCTCTCCTTCGGCGAGGCGCGCACGAAGAAGGCCTTCATGGCCATGGCCGTGGTCCCCGCGGCGCAGCAGGCCGTCGAGCGCGCCGGGATCAAGCTCTCCGACTGCCGCGCGATCAAGACCCACAACCCCTTCGCGGTGAACGACGTTTACTTCTGCAAGCAGACCGGCGTCGCGGCCGAGGCCATGAACCGCTACGGCTCGCCGCTCATCTACGGGCATCCGCAGGGGCCCACCGGGACGCGCGCGGTGATCGAGCTCATCGAGGAGCTGGCGCTCGCCGGCGGCGGCTACGGACTCTTTGCGGGCTGCGCGGCGGGGGATACGGCCATGGCGCTGGTGCTGAAGGTCGGCTAGTTGGTGGTGAGGGACGCGCCCAGGTACGAGTTGGAGCCCGAGCTCTCGCCCCCCTTCTGCCCGTACGTGGCCGAGACCTGCGTCGAGGTGGAGGCGCCGATCACCGCCTCCAGCGCGACGTAGCTCAGGCCGTCGCGGGCCACCCCTTCCGAGCGCACCACCACGCGCGTGTCGTTGTCGATGACCGCCGTGGCCAGGTCCGAGGAATCGGCCGAGCCGTTTCCGTCGCAGTCGGCGTAGTTGGCCGTGCTGGCGGCCGCGTTCTGGACCAGGCCGCACTCGGACTCCCAGTCGTTGCGCACCCAGACCGAGTAGGTCACCTTCGACAGCCCCGACACCTTGGTCGCCGTGGTGGTCCCCGAGCCGATGACCGGCACGTTGGAGAGCGCGGTGCCGTTGTCGCAGAGGATGCGGCCCTTGTTCGTGGGCAGGTCCCGCGTGTTCGAGCCGCAGGCGGTGCTGCCGCCGAGCTGGCTGGCCCACCCCGACTTGTTCGCGACGAGATAGGCGCGGGCGCGTTCGATTCCGGCCTGCGCCGCGTAGAAGGCCTCCTGGCGGCGTCCCAGGTTGCCCGAGACGCGCGAGCTCGTGCTGGACATCCAGGCCGCGGTGAGCCCCACGCCGAGGATGATCGTGGTGAGCAGAAGCGCGAGCACCAGGACCGAACCAGAATCGCTTGCCGTGCGTCGTGCCATGGGCGTGCCTATCGAATGTTGTGAGGGGTGGCTGTGGCGCGCAGGACGGCGCGGCCGTACGTGCCGAGCTGGCCGCTGGCCGTCAGGTCCTGCGCCACGGTGCCGGCGGCGCGATCCTCGGCCCCCGGACGGAAACCCGTGCGGTTCGACGTGTCGGCGCTCGTGGTGCGCCCCACGAGCGTGATGCGCACCTGTCCGGTCTTCGCCGTGCCGCAGGCGGGGGCGGTGTCTCCCGTCGCGGTGTAGGCCCACTCGTCGGTGGTCGGGGAGCTCGGGGTCTCCTCGAAGAGGCCGTTGCCGTTCACGTCGCAGGCCCAGGTGAGCTGCAGGTCCTCGATGTTGTCGGCTACCACCTCGAGGTTCGCCTTGTCCGCGGAGGGATTCGCGTTCCGCGTGCTCCAGGTGACGAGCCGCGGCGGGTTGACCGTGTCGTCGATCGCGAAGTGCCGGGGCATGGAGCTCGTGGAGCCGAAGCGGATCACCAGCGCGTTCGCGCCGTAGCCCCCCGTGGGGAAGATGTTGTGCCCGCCGGGCGGGTTGTAGATGCCGTCGCATCCGGCGGGGTTGTGCTGGATATGCCACTTGTTGCCGGTCTTCTGAGGATCCTGGGTCTCCTGGATCACCGTGCAGGGCTTCGACGTCCCCGGCTCGTACAGGATGAGCAGGTCGCACTGCTTGAAGCTGCCCGGGCCGTTCACCTTCAGGATGGACGACGAGCTCGGCATGGCGTCCACGATGCGCACCGTGCCTACGCCGTTGGTGAGCGCGTCCGAGTCGTAGGTCACGGTGAAGGAGTCGGTGCCGTCGGTGGCGCTGCCGCAGGTGGCCGGGTCGCGCTTGAAGATGTTGCAGTTGTTGTACGACCGATACGGGATGAGCGTGGAGGCCGTGGTCCCCCCCGAGCCGTCGTACATATTCACCACGCCGTTCGGACAGGCGCCCCAGCCGCCGTAGCCCGCGTAGCGCACCTGCCGCTGCAGGTATTCCATCGCGCCCCAGAGGTTCTCCTGCGTCACGAGGCTGCCGAGCTGCGCCGAGTAGGTCTTGCTCTGCCCCGAGACGAGGTAGAAGAGCCCCGCCGAGAGCATCGACGAGAGCAAGAGCGACACCATGAGCTCGATGATCGTCAGACCGTCTTCGTGGCGCCGTCGGACGCGCGTCGTTCGGCCGGTCATTGGGACCTCTGGGTGGTCATGGTGACCTGCAGCGTCGGGTACTCGACGGCACCCGTGCTGACGGCGGCACCGGGGGCGATGTCCTTCCACGCCACGCGGATCGTGATGAGCTTCTGCGTCCCCACGTCTTCGACGAGGCGCTGGACGGTGTACGGGCCCGCGGAGAGCCCGTCCACGGCCACGTTCTGCATGTTGTTCCCCTGCGCGTTCGTCTCGAGCGACCAGTCCGCGGCCGCCGAGGGGAGCTGCGCGTAGCCCATCGCGTTGTACTGCTCGAGCACGCTCTGGCCGAGGCGCATGGCCTCGGTGGAGCGGCGCGAGGAGGTGACCTGCCGGACCGTGTGCACCTGCAGGCTGGCGAGCCCCACCATGACGATCGCGAGCAGCAGCATGGTGATGAGCAGCTCCATCATGGTGAAGCCGCCCTCGCGCCTCTGTTTCCGTCGGGAGCGCATCAGTTCCATCCCTTGTACCGACGGGCGTATCCCGTGCTCTGGTAGATCACGACGCGCGCGCGGTGCAGGGCGTCGGTGGTCTGAAAGAAGATCGTGACCGCGTTGTTGGCTGCCGTACAGGCGGAGCCGGTGCAGGCCTGCACGGTCCCCGTGCCGAGGTAGCGTACCTGCGCCGGAGGGGCGGTCGGCGTGGGCGTCGAGGCGCCCGGCAGCACCGTCGTGAGCACCGCCCCCGAGAGCTGCACGCCCGTGGGGGCCGAGACGTCGCGGAGCGTGGCCACCGTGCTGCTCCCGGGGAGCACGGCCTCCAGCGTGTAGCGCGAGGTGGAGTAGAGCATCACGCTGCGGTCCTCGCGCGAGCCGGTGGCCTCGTGCCGGGCCCGCAAGAGGTCGTGAATGAACTGGTTCACGAACTTGTTGAAGTTGTCTTCCTTGCTGTCGCGTTGCATCGCGGGCACCGCGACCATCGCCAGGATGCCGAGGATCACGACCACGACCATGAGCTCGACCAGCGTGAAGCCGGCATCTCGTGGCGCGGGGCTGTGGGAGGCGTGGGCCATGGGCTGCTCCTCGACGGAGTCGTGCAGGCCCCGTGCCATCGGCGGGGGGTGACTGCTTCAACGACCGTTCGAGGATTATTGCAGGTTACGGCGCTCGGCCCAAATCCGTGGGGGGTGAGCCGAGCAAAGGTTTCCGTGAGGCCGCAAAGTTTGCGGACCTAGTCGTCGAGGACCTCGATGTCCGGTCCGTCGTCGTTCGGGAGCACCGCGTGGGCGAGAGCCTCGTCCACGAAAGCCCCCGCGTGCTCGGCGCTCACGGCGCCGGCGGTGAGCGGGTGCTCGGCGATGATGCGCCCGGCGACCTCGTCGATGCTGGCCCAGAGGACGGGCAGCGGGACGTACTCGGCGATGTTCCCCGCGCCCAGGCTCTCGACGAGCAGGTCGGCGTTGAAGCTGCCGCTCGTCATGCCTACCTGCAGCAGCGTGGCGACCAGGCGGGGCGGCAGGTCCGTGGCCAGCACGCTCGGCGTGGCGTGGCGCAGGAGGTCGTCAGGTTCCAGCACTTGCAGCCGCAAGCCCTCTTCGATGACGATGCGAATCCACTCTCGTCGGCGATCCATGGTCACACCTCAACCGGGGATCTGCGAGCGGTGGGCGGCGGTCTCGATCGCCGACCAGAGCACGTCGGGAGGGATGTAGCGGCTGAGCACGCCGGGCCCCGCCGTGCGCAGTATGACCTCCGCGGTCATGACCCCGGCCTGTAGCGAGGCGGCCAGCACCCCGCTCATCACGTCGGGGGGCAGGTGCGTGGCGAGCACCTCCGGAGTGACGTGCTGGAGCACGTCCTCGGGGTGCAGGATGTCGTGGTCCATGGCCGCGGCCATGACGATGGCGAGCCATCTCTCGCGGTCAGCCTGGGATGCACGCATGCTCAGCTCCGCCCGCTTGGGGCGGGGCCACCCTAGCACGGGGGGGCACGGGCGATCAACGCGTGGTTAGAGCGGTCAGAAGGTGAAGTGCCGGGCCGCGTCGTGGAGCTGCTCGGTGTTGAGCTGGCTCTGGTCCTTCGCCTGACGGGCCGTCGCGCTCTTCGCGGCGGGTGCTGCGGCGGCGGGCGAGGGCGCGCGGGCCGGGGCGGGCGCCGGGGTCGGGGCCGGGGCCACGGGACGAGCCGGAGCAGCAGCCTTCGCGGGGGCGGGGGCGGGCTTGGCGGAGGCCACGACGGGCTTGACCGGTGCCGGGGTCGGCCGGGCAGCAGGTTCGCGCGCCGGCAGGGGCGGAGCTTCCTTCACCGTTGGCGCGGCCGCCTGGCCGTTGCCGAAGAAGGTGGAAATCCGTTCCTCGACGAACTCGCTCATGCTGAGCCCGTGGCGCTCGCAGTACTTCCGCACGGTTTCATAGGTGAGTCCGCGGATAGACACGCTACGCCGCGTTTGCTTCTTCGCCATCTCTCGGGTCCTCCATCTATAGTCGCCGCATCCGAGGCGACGTCCGAATCCGCTGTATCCGACGGTTCTGCACTGACGCTGTTACGACGCTCGTTCCGATTATTTTGTGCACGGCGGGGAGCTCCGTCAAGCGCAAATACCACATCTTGAAGCGCTGAGGCCCGGATGCCACCAGATATGGTGCCCCGCGCTCCGACCGGCTCGCCGGGGAGGCGCTGCGCGCGCGACCGGCGAGCGGGTGCGCCGGCGCCCCGAATGCGATAGAACACAAGCGATGCGCGTCCGCCTGCCGGTCCCTGCTCCCTGGCTCCTTCGCGGTTTCTGGTGCGTGCCCCTCTTGCTGCTCGCGGGGGGCCTGTGCTCCTGCCAGCGCGAGGGAGCGCCCGCACGCCAGGCGTCCCCCGCTCCGACGCCTATTCCGACGCCCGTTCCCACGCCCGCGGCGCGCGGCGACGCGACGGGCGGCCGAGCCGGCCTGCGCCCGGTCCTCGCCGTGCGCGAGGGTCTCGGGCTGCTCTTCACCTACTTCGATCACCGCGCGGAGATGCGCACCGTCGAGCAGGTCGCGAGCGTGGAGGCCGCGGCGCGGAGCCTGGTCATGGTCACCGACCCGAAGAGCCGGCCGCCCGGGGACCAGGTCTACGTGGCGGACCTGCGGAAGGTGGAGGGGCCGCACGGCTACCGCGTCTGGATGGAGCCGCGCAGCGCGTGGCTGGATCGCGCGATGCCCAAGCTCAGCGAGCTGAAGAAGCAAGCCGCGCTCGCCGAGGCGCAGCGGCCGAAGAAGCCGCGCAAGCGACGGAAGCCCCGGGCCACGGCTGCGGCGGGGACAGCGGCGGGCGGCACCGCAGGAGGCGCCGCCGCGGGCGCGCAGGCCAAGCCGAAGGCGGTCATCTTCACGACGGCTTGGTGCCCCTCGTGCAAGTCCGCGAAGGCCTACTTCGCGCAGCGCGGCATTCCGTTTCTCGAGCTGGACGTGGAGAAGAACCCCGAGGCGGCGCAGCAGTACGCGGCGATCCAGCAGCGCTACCGGCTGCGGCAAGGGGTCGTGCCGCTCATCGTGATCAACGGCCGCGTCTTTCAGGGATTCAGCGCGCAGCAGGTAGAGGCCGCCCTGGCGCAACCCCCGCCGTCCTAGCGACTTCCGGGGAAGCTGCACCTCCCATAGCAGAGGCCTCGCGCGCCGAACCCGAAGCCCAACGCTCGGTGTGGTATCCTGTAACTCGTGCACCGCGCCGCGCTGCGACCGTTCCTGATCGTTCTTGGGGGCCTGGCCGCTGCGTCGCTCCTCATCGGTTGCAGCCGCATGCCGACGCCGCCGGAGAGCTGTGCGGCGGGGGACCCGTGCGGTGAAGGGCTCGTCTGCGATCGCGCGAAGGACCTCTGCGTGCCGGGGGGCGACGGAGGTCTCGGCTTCACCGACGGATGGATCGCGGGGCACGACGGGGCCCGGGGCCAGGACGCCCGTCGCGGCGACGGGGCGGCGCGAGTCGACGGCGCATCACGTCCTCCCGATCAAGGTTCGCGCTCCGACGGTTCCATCGTCGTGCCCGATCGGGCCGTTCCGCCGCCACCGGATGCGCGCGTCTGTCCGCCGACCAAGCCGAACTGGTGTCCCGGGGGCTGCGTGAACCTTCAGAACGACCAGCACAACTGCGGCGTGTGCGGTCGCCGCTGCGGCAACAACGCCATCTGCTTCAAGGGACGCTGCGCCACCATCATCGATCCGAAGGAGTGAGGGGCCGGCGCGGAACGAGCTGATCGGCTGTGGTGCTCCCGACGCCGGCTAGCGACGCGCAGAGCCCGTGCTCCACTACCGGACTTCGCGCCAGGACTCCATCCCCGGGGTGCCCGATGAGCCGCCGGAGAGCGCGCCGCCGCTGAAGGTCTCGACGCTGGCCTGCGCGCCCGTGCCCTTGGCCGACTTGCTGACCACGATCTCCGTACCGCCGCCCACGATGGAGAGCCCCGACGCGATGGTGTTCGGGTAGGTCTTCATCTTCATCAGGTTCTGGGTCGCGCCGGTGGTGCTGACGCGGAAGACGTAGCTCGTTCCGAGCGCGATCTGATTGCCCGAGCACTGCGCCGCGGGCGGGTCGTAGTAGAGGAAGAAAGCCTCGATGTTGGAGCTGTTGAGCTTATTCTCGACGAGGATCGGCGACGAGACGGGGAGCGCCCGCACCGACGGCGCCGTGCAATCCGCCGCCACGGTTCCCCCGTTGTAGCAGGCCGTGCCGCAGACCTGGCTGATCGCGCAGGTGAAGCTGTCCGAAGACTGGAGCGTGCCGTTGTCGTCGGTGCGCAGCCAGACCTTGGACTCGTACGAGGCGTTGCTCATCCAGGCGCCCTCCTCCATGAAGGCCCCGGACATGACGGCGAAGGTGGCCCGGCTCGAGCCGCGGTAGATCGCCGCGGGGGCGAGGAGGAAGGGGTGCGGGGCGCCTGCGCCACCGGAGCTGCCGTCGAGGAGCGTCTTCACCTTGCTCGACGGCGTGGTCTTGCCGGCCTCGAAGCGCATGAAGCGGCCGTTGGCGTCCACCTGATAGGTGGCTACGATCGTGCGCTGGTCGTCGGGATTGATCACCGCCACGCTGTCGGCCACCACCGCGTAGTCCACCTTGGGGGCGTTCGTGCTGGTCAGCGGGGCGAGGGTATAGGTGCTCGCGGAGCTCCCCGTCCAGAGGGTGTCCTGATAGATGTAGTAGCGCTCGTCCGTGCCCGTACCGCTGGGGGGGATGTAGCCGCTCGCGTAGGCCGCCGCGCTCAGGGTGTTGGCCCCCTGCTTGACGTAGAAGAAGGCCGGGAGCGACCAGGTCTCGGCGATGTAGTTCGTCACGCTCGTGCCGAGGTCCCGCGAGTAGGACTTGGTCGTGAACGGCGGGCTGTTCAGCGTGCAGACGCCGCTCGTGCAGGTGCTCGGGTTCGTGATGTCCAGCACCACGAACTGGTCCCCGCCCGGGCCGTAGTTCAGAGCGAGCTGCGTGGCCCATGCGGCCGAGCTGGAGACCTTTACGTCCTCGACGCGCGGGGAGTTGGCCAGGATCCAGCGGAACCTCGTCAGGTCCAGGTCCTGCCCCCCCGCCTTGTAGAGCGCGTAGATCCTGGGCCACGCGTCGGGCGAGATGTAGCCGAAGGCCTCGGTCCCGTCGGCGATACGGAAAGCGTGCAGCACTCCGTCGTTCGAGGCCACGTAGGCCAAGGCCTCGCGGTTCTCGTAGGTCGTCTCGAAGGTGTCGTGCCCCGAAAGGTTGCTCGAGCTGTACTTGGGAGGGGCCGCCACGACGGCCGGCACGGAGTTGAGCAAGGGGGCGAGCTTCTTCTGCGTGATGTAGTTGATCGTGGCTGTGACCTCGGCGTCCGTGGGCAAGGTGGCGCCCGACCGACTCCAGGCGGCCTTCACCGCCGTCAGGTTGGAGGTCGAAACGGCAATGGGCGTCGTGGCCCCGCTCGTGTTGGGACCGGTGTAGAGCGCGCGAGGGCTCGTGCGCGCCGCGAGAACAGCCCCCGCCTCCCACATCAGGAAGTCCGGGTCCGTGGATGCCTTGAGCAGGTTGTAGGCCCGCAGCCGCCCCTGCCAGCTCGGATACTCCGTCGAGGGGACGAGTGCTACGTTCCCGGTGAGCGTGCTGCCGGCCGATGTAGCCACCCCCGCTTGGGTCGTCGTGTAGTCGCCCTGGAGGAGCTCCGCAAAGAGCTCCTTGAGCGCCTCTACGAGGTCGTCCTCGTTGTTCGAGCTGATAGCGGTGGCGCTGCCGTTCATCTCGCCGTCGTCTCCAGCGTCAGCGATGGTGTCGAGCTCGGCCAGGGCCGTGCTGGTCAGATTGGGCAAGGCCACCGCGTAGGTCTTGATCGGATTCGAGGGATATGCGGCGTAGAGCGTCTGAGTCGCCCCCGAGGGAGGACTGCCGATGTTGTGCTCGCCGTCGCTCAGCAAGATCACGACGCGCGAACGGCAACCCGCGGCGGCATCGGGCGTCGTGTAAGGCGACGTGCCGGCTGCACGTGCCGCGAAGTGCGATTGGGCGAGCTGGACGAGCGCCTCCGTCGGCGTGTTGGTCTTCATGAAGAACCCGCCGTTGTCCACGCGATTGAAGCGCGCCACGATCTTGGCCACGTTGTCATCGAAGGTCGACTGCGGCGTGGTGCTCGTCGGCTGCAGGAGCGGGATGATGATCTCGGAACCGTCCGCCGGGTCTCTGGAGATGCCTTGCATCGGATTCCCTGCAGGTGCACCGTCCTTCTTGAACCGCCGGTAGACGTACGTGGAGCTCCCGCTCACGTACTGCGGGCCCTTGTAGGTCGTGCTGATTGTCGAGGTCGTCGCCGACGACCGAGGGACCTGCATGTAGGCATAGTAGCTGCCCAGATACTCCCAGTCGTTGGTGCCGTCGTTATAGGCCTTGCCGTTCGTGGTGGACCACGAGAATCGCTTGTAGACGTAGACCCCGGAGCTCAACCGTCTATAGAGGCTGTCCGTGGTGATGGCGAGCCCCGCGCCCGAGAGGAGCGTGTAGACCGTGCTGTTGACGGTGAAGCTCGTCACGGGCTTGTTATTCGTGTTGTCCCAGCCCAGGCCACCCGTCCATACCGCCGCGGACCTGAGCTCGAGCTCGCTGAGAAAAACCGTGACCTTCTTGCAGGAGCCGCAGGTCCCGGTGGTCCCGGAGCACGCGCCGCAGGAGCTGACCGCATACGAGCCCGTGAAGTATTCGTAGTAGCCCGTCATCTTGAATCCCGCGAGGCCCACGCTCGCCGAGCGGACGAGCGGCAACACGTTCCTCAGCGCCCGTTCGGTCATGCCCTGCCTGCTGCTGCCGGAGGTCGTGTTCATGCACTGCTCGGCGGAACCGGCGGTCTGGCGCACCGATGCGGTGCTCGAGTTGTCGTCGATGTTTCTGCAGTCGTTGGCGCAGCTCGAGGTGGTTTCATAGCCGCTGCAGATGCCATCTCCGCACTTGTCGATCTCGGTGTTGGTGGCCATACAGCCGGCGCCCTGCCAGGCACCTGAACCTGGGACCTGGCGCATCGACCCCGAGAGGTCGATAGCGAACAAGATCTCCGGCCGCACGGTCTGGGAGGTGAGCACTCGGAGGGGATTCAGACGGGCGCGAGGGGCCGGCCCGGGGATGAGCAGGGCAACGATTAAGGAGAGGAGAGCGGTGCGACGCATGGACGCTCCTTCGGCTGGAGCCCGGAGGTGCATCGTCCGTGCCGAGGTGGCGATTTCCCCCAACGTTGTGATTTCCATCGGTTGGATACTGCCGAGAGGCGCCCCGCCGGCAAAGCTTGCAGGGGTGCGCAAAGATTGCGGACGGCTACCCGGCGACGGGCCTGAACCCGTCCCCCTCACGGCAGCCGAAACGCCTCCATCGCAGGGACGGTCTTCGGGGCGTACAGCCGATGACAGGCGACGCAGGTCTCGACGACCGCGTTGTACGCCGGTTTGGGCGGTGCCCCCGCGGCCAGGCCCTGCGCCTTCTCGCCCATAGCTCGCCGCCACGCCGCGAAACTCGCGGGCACGCCGACGCTCGGCAGCTCGTTCGCGACGCGCACCAGCACTCGCGCGGGCGCGACCGGTGGGTGCCCGCCGACGAGCCGACGGCGCGTCTCCTTGGTGTAGAGGGCGGCACGCTTCGCGTGCTGGCGGAGATCGGGCAGCCGACCGGGCGTCCCGCCGAGCGCGGCGTCCGGTGTGCGCGGGGTTTCCCTCGGGCCGCAGGTGCAGGCGGGCAGAAGGGCGACGGCGAGGATGACGACGACGAGAGCCTGTCCGAGCGAGGAGCGCGACGCGATCATGGGCAGGCAGTATAGACCGTCACGTCGTCGATGTAGATGCCCTCGCCGGGCTCTATTCGTTGCCGCCCTTCAGGGCGTCGTCCGCCAGCACCTCTCGCGGAAGGAGGCGATGTCCCTCCGACACCGTGAGCACGTGAATGCCGTCGTCGGTGACGCGGTAGACCAGTCGATAGGTCCGCAGGAAGACCTCCCGGACGTCGTCGCGGCCGATTTCCGGGACGCGGCGTCCGGCACGAGGAAGCGCGCCCGCGCGGGCCGCGAGCTCCAGGAGCTTCGCCACCCAGCTCTCAGCGGCCGCCGGGTTATCCGCCGCGATGTGGTCGCCGATCTGGAGTAGGTCCCGGCGAGCTCGATCGGTCCAGCGTACGACGGGCCGGGCGCCGCGCCGTCGTCCGCCGCGCCCTCGGGAGGTCATCGGCGGGGGCGCGCGCGATACCGGGCCTTCAGCTCCGCCGCCAACGTGGCCTGGTCGGTCAAGCGGCCGGCCTGCGAATCGGCGAGCCCATCCTCTACTGCAGCGACGAAGCGCGCCCGTTCGGCGAGCTCGTCGTAGGCCTCGGGCGAGAGAAGAACGCCGGCGGGCTTGCCGTTCTGGGTGATCACCAGGGGCTGTCCCGTGGTCGTCAGACGTCGCAACCACTCGGCGGCCTGGGCCTTGAACTCGCTCACGGGGACGATGTCTTCCGAGACGCGCAGCGCTTTCATGGATTTAATACTGACCTGTTAATAGTCCTTTAACAAGTCTGGAAATGAATCGCTTGTGGTCTTCGCCCAGCCGCATTCAGGGGCAGTTCGTATAGACCGTCACGTCGTCGATGTAGATGCCCTCGCCCTGGTTGGCGATGCCGTCCCCCGTGTCGAGCTTCCACTCGAGGCGCACGGTGCGGCCGGCGAGGCTCGTGAGGTCCACGAGGATCTCCAGCCACTGGCGCATGCGGGGCACGGTGGCGCTGGTCTTCTTCCAGACCACAGTGTTACCCGCGCCGTCGAGCGCGGTGAGCGCGAACCGGTCGTAGTTCTCGCCCGCCTCGGTGTCCATCCAGAGGCGGAAGCGGAGGGCCGCCTTCTTGCCCGTCGGGAGCGCGACCGAGGAGGTCGTGAGCGTGCCGCGGTTCGCGCCTCCCGAGACGTAGTTCCCGTTCTTCGGGTGGCCGTAATAGACGCTCTGCTTGCCCGCGAACGGCCGGCGCGGGCTCACCTGCCAGCCCACCACGGGGTCCTTGTTCAGCACGGCCCAGCCGATGGGGAGCGCACCGCTCTCGAAGTCCCAGAAGCTCGTCTGACTGCCGGCGGCAGGGCTCCAGTCCTTCGGGTTCTGCGCGGTGCTGCAGGCCAGGCACCCGGTCGCGTCCTTCTGCCCGTCGGAGAAGCAGACCCCGGCGATCACGCACTTGCCGGAGAGAGGGCTCCAGTCGGTCTTGCTCTTGTCGGGCGCGCAGGCCGCGCAGGCGGTGGGGTCCAGCTCGCCGCTCGTACGGCAGACGTTTCCGATGAGGCACGCGGCGCCCTTCACGCGCCAGCGCGTCGGGCTCTCGGCGGGGACGCACTCGCCACAGCCGCCCTGGTTCGTCGCGCCCGGCGTGTAGCAGGCGCCGTCGATCAGGCAGCGGTCGGGGACCGGGGTCCACTCGAGCTTGCTCTTCGACGGGATGCATTTCCCGCAGCCCGTGTCGTCGAGCTCGTCGGGCTTGCGGCACAGGCCGTCGATGTAGCAGGCGTCGCCCGGGATGCTCCAGGCGGAGCTGCTCAGGCTCGGATCGCAGACGCCGCAGCCCCCGTCGTTCGTGTCGCCCTTGCGAAAGCACGCGCCGTCGATCAGGCAGAGGCCGGCCACCGCCGACCAGTCGTTCGGGTTGCGGACCGGGTCGCAGACGTAGCAGCCGGTGTCGTCCTTCTGCCCCGGCTTGTAGCAGAGCCCGTTGATGCGGCAGAAGACCGCGAGTGGCGTGAAGGCCTCCTGCGAGGTCTTGGGCTCGCAGCTGCTGCAGCTCTTGGCGTCCGTGTCGCCGGCGGTGAAGCACTTCTTGTCGACCAGGCACGAGCTCGCGCGGAGCTGGTTGCCGAGGCAGCCCCCCTTGCCGTCGCAGAGGTCGTCCGTGCAGGAGAGGCCGTCGGCGCACTTCTCGCCGTAGTAGGTGCCGGTACAGCGGCCCGCGTTGCAGTAGTCGTCCTTGGTGCAGCCGTTCTTGTCATCGCAGGAGCCGCCGGTGGCGGGGTGCCAGGCGGTGGGGTCCCCCGTCGGGTCGCAGCTCTGGCACGGATCGAGGGGGCTTCGCTCCTCGGCCTTGAAGCAGCGGAGCTCGGTGGTCTTGCCCGGCTGGCGGATCGGGAGCGCGCAGAAGCCGGGCTTGGGGGCGAAGCGGCAGGCCCCGCTCCCTTCGCAGAGGTTCTCCGTGCAGTCGAGGCCGTCGTCGCAGAGCTGGAAGCGCGTGGCGCGGCAGAGGTGGTCCGGGCCGCAGACCGGATCGATGGCGCACGGGTCGTGCGCGTTGCAGGCGCGGCCCGGGGTCTCGCAGCGAAAGAGCGCGCCGTCGGCGGCGGGCGCGGCGTCAGAGGTGGGGCCCGACGGAGCGCCTCCGCAGGCGGCGAGGCAGAGCGATAGCGCGGCGGCTCGGTGACGCATGGATGAAGGAGGACTGCAGTGTAGGCCAGCTTCAGGGGCAGGTCGAGACGGCGAAGCTCCTGGTGGCGCTGGCCCCGGCCGCGTCGGTGATGGTCGCGGTGACGGTGTGCGCGCAGCCCGTGGCGGGGGCGGTCCAGCTCGCGTCGCTGCGCGTGGCCGTGCTGGTCGCGGTGCCCATCGCCCCCGAGCTCGCGCTCCAGGCGAAGGTGATCGGCTGTCCCTCGGGGTCCTGCGCCTCGACCCAGAAGGAGACCGTGGCGCCGGGAACTATGGAGGTCGTGGACTGAAAGCTCGCGCCGATCGCGGGGGCGAGGTTCACGGGCGGGGGCGCGCTGACCGAGAGGCGCAAAGAGCCCGTGGTCGTTCCCCCGCGTCCGTCGGAGACGGTGACCGCGAGCGTACAGTCGCCCGAGGGAGGAAGGGTGGCCGGGGCGGTCCAGGTGGGGTTCTGTACGCTCGGGCTGCTGAAGCTCCCCGCGCAGGCCCCGCCGCCGTCGGCCCAGGCGAAGGTGAGCGTATCGCTGTCGCCGTCGCTCGCGGTGAGGGTGAGCGTCGTGCTCTCGCCCACGTCGAGCCGCGAGGGGGTGGCGAGGAGGCTGGCGACCACCGGCCAGGTGTTGAAGCCGGCCTCGATCCGGGCGGCGCCCTTCGCGTGCGCGAAGGAGACGTCGATCCCGAAGGAGAGGGTGACGTCGCCCCCCCTGCCGTCGCTGACGGTCACGGCGAGCGTGACCGGACCCTCGGTGGCGGGCGCGGTCCAGAGCGGGGCCGCGGCGCCGAGGTCGTTGAAGACGCCGCCGCTCGCGCTCCAGGTGAAGCGCAGGGCGTCGGCGGGGTCGGGGTCGTGCGCGGCGAGCGAGAGGCTCACCGGGGTGCCGGGCGCCACGGCGTTGCTCGAGGCGAAGAGCCCGTCGATCACCGGCACGCTGTTGCCGAAGGGGAGGGGGGGCGTCTTCTGCTGCAGGAGCAGCGTGACTACCGCCGTCGAGCCGGTGGCGATGGTCACGCCGGAGAGCTGGCCCTCGTAGAGCACTGTGCCGGCGGCGTTCGCGGCCTGCGCGGCGAAGGTCCGGTTCGTACCGGAGGGGATCTTGGCGATCGTGCCGCGCCAAACGCCCGCGGTGAGCGCGAGGTTCTGCACGATGGGCGTGCCGATCCCCCCCCCCGTGACGGTGACCGTCACGCGCGTGACGTCGGCCGCGGAGAGGCCCTTGACCGAGACGCCGAGAGCGGCGCCGCCCGGCAAGCCCTCCGCGCCGCAGGCCGCGGCGAGGAGGGAGACCCCGAGCGCGAAGCCGACCCGACGGAGCCGGGCCGCCTCACGCGCGAGCTTGGGGAGCGTCGCCACGTCGCTCGCCGCTAGTAGTAGAGCGACCAGAGGCCGAGGCCCTCCGGATGGCTCGTGGCGGTGAAGAAGAGCTTCGTGCCCACTACGAGGAGGTAATCGGGGCTGGAAGCGTCGACGCCGGGGAGGAGGTCCTTTACCAGCACCGTGCCCGCCGTCGTGCCGTCGGTCTTCCAGAGCTCGCTGCCGTGCGTACTGTCGTTAGCCCTGAAGTAGATCGAGCTTCCGGCGACTGCGAAGGCGTCCGGGTTCGAACCGTTCGCGCCCGGGTAGATCTCCTTCAGCACGGTGGTACCGGCAAGCGTGCCGTCGCTCTTCCAGAGCTCGATGCCGCCCACCCCGTCATTGGCCCGGAAGATGAGCGTGCTGCCCAGGGCGGTCAGATTCCAGGGCGTCGAGGAGGAGTTGCCGGTGTAGATGTCCTTCACAATGATGGTCCCGGAGTTGGTGCCGTCGGACTTCCAGAGCTCGATGCCGGAGGCGCCGTCGTTGGCGCGGAAGAAGAGCGTTCCGGCCACGTTGGTGAGGAGGTTCGGAGCCGAGCCGCTGGTGCCCGGGCGAATGTCCTTTACCAGCACGGTGCCCCCCGCGGTGCCATCGGACTTCCAGAGCTCGGGGCCGGTCGTGCCGTCCGTGGCGGAGAAGTAGAGCGTGCTCCCCACGGCCAGGAAGCCTGAGGGGCTCGCGTTCGTCACCCCGAGGGCGAGGTCCTTGACCATCACGGTGCCGCCGCTGGTGCCATCGGACTTCCAGAGTTCGATGCCGCTCGTGCCGTCGTTTGCCGCGAAGTAGATCGCGCCCCCGAAGGTCGTCAAGTAGCTCGGGCTGCCGCTCGGGGCGCCCGGGTTGATGTCCTTGACCATCACGGTGCCGGCGCTCGTGCCGTCGGACTTCCAGAGCTCGGCGCCGTTCGTGCCGTCGCCGGCGGTGAAGTAGAGGGCGCCGCCGAAGGAAAGCAAGTAGGTCGGGCTGGTGCTGTCGCCGCCCGGGGTGATGTCCTTGACCATCACCGTCCCTGCGTTCGTGCCGTCGGACTTCCAGAGCTCGACGCCGTTGGTGCCGTCGGTGGCGATGAAGAAGAGCGTGCTCCCGACGACGGTCAAGCTGTACGGGCCCGAGGAGCCCGCTCCCGGATAGATATCTTTGACCATCACGGTACCCGCCGTCGTGCCGTCAGTTTTCCAGAGCTCCTGGCCGGTCACGCCATCGTCCACGGCGAAGAACACGGTGCTTCCCACGGCGGTCAGGTACCTGGCGTTGCTGAAGCCCTGTCGTCGCAGGTTCACGTCCTTGACGAGGACGGTGCCCGACGTGGTGCCGTCGCTCTTCCAGAACTCGTAGCCGTGAGCCCCGTCGTCGGCGACGAAGAAGAGGGTGCTTCCGGCCGCGACGAGGGGCGCCGGAGCCGCGCCTTCGGTGCCAGGCTTGATATCCTTGACGAGGGCCGTGCCGAGGGCGGTGCCGTCGGACCTCCAGAGCTCGGGGCCGTTGGTCGCCGTGGTCGCCTGGAAATAGAACGAGCTGCCGATCACCGTGAAGTGGCTGGGGTCGGCGCCCGAGACGCCCGGGTTGATCTCAGAGACGAGGACGGTACCCAGCGCCGTGCCGTCGGTCTTCCAGAGCTCGTACCCGTGGGTCCCATCGTCGGCGCCGAAGTAGACCGTCGCCCCCACCGCCGTCATCCCATAGGCCGTGGAGGGAGCGCTGCCCGGGTTGATGTCCTTCACGAGCACCGTACCGGCCGAGGTGCCGTCGGATTTCCAGAGCTCGGTGCCGTTCGTTCCGTCGTCCGCTCGGAAGTAGACCACGCCGCCCGCGGCCACGAGATTCGTGGGGCTCGAGGAGCCGCTGCCCGGGTTGATGTCCTTCACCATCACCGTCCCAGCGGACGAGCCGTCGCTCTTCCAGAGCTCGCTCCCGGTCGCGCCGTCGTCCACGGCGAAGAAGAGGCTGCTTCCGACGGCCACGAGCGAGCTTGGGCCGTAGTAGAACGGCGTTCCCGGGTTGAGGTCCTTCACCAGGACAGTTCCGCTCGGCGTGCCGTCGGACTTCCAGAGCTCGATACCGTTCGTTCCGTCGCTGGCGCTGAAGAAGAGCGTGCTGCCGACCGCGACGAATTGATACGGGTTGCTGCCGCCGCTGCCACCCACGATGTCCTTGACCATCAGGGTTCCGGCGGTGGTCCCGTCACTCTTCCAGAGCTCGGTGCCGTTCGTGCCGTTCGTGGCGGAGAAGTAGACGGTGCCGCCCATGACCGTCAGGCCCGTCGGGCCGCTCGAGTTCGAGCCGCTGTAGATGTCCTTGACCATCACGGTGCCTGCCGCGGAGCCGTCGCTCTTCCAGAGCTCGACGCCGTTCGTTCCGTCGTTGGCGACGAAGAAGAGCGTGGTTCCGACAGCCAGGAGCGACTGCGGGCTCCCGTTCCCGTTGGGGTTGATGTCCTTGACCATGGCCGTGCCGCCGGCGGTGCCATCGGTCTTCCAGAGTTCGTAGCCGTGCTGGCCGTCAGTTGCGACGAAGTAGGTCGTACTGCCGATCGTCGCGGGCGTGACGGAGTAGTTGGCGCCATTGAAGGTCGTCGAGGGGCCTACGGCCGCCACGAGCACCGGGCCGCTCGCAAACACCGGCGGAGCGGAGGTCTGGAGCGTGAAAGAGCCGGTCGAGGCTCCGCCGCGCCCGTCGCTGACCGTGACGGTGAGGGTGCAGGCCCCGGAAGGCGGCACGACCGCTGGGGCGGTCCAGGAGGGGTTCTGCACGGTGGCGCTGCTGAAGCTGCCCGCGCAGGCGCCGCCGCCGTCGCTCCAGAGGAAGGTCAGGGGATCGCTGTCCGGGTCCATGGCCGTGAGCGTGAGCGCCGTGGTCTGGCCCGCACCGAGCTGCGACGGGGTGGCGTTCATCCCCTGCACCACGGGCCAGGTGTTGAAGCTCACCTCGAGAGAGGCGCTGCTGCTCGACGAGCCCACGTTGAGCTGCACGCTGAAGGCCTGGCTCGCGCCCTTGCTGTCCGAGACGGTGATGGTGAGGGTCTGTGGCCCCTCGGTGGCCGGGGCGGTCCAGGTGGGCGTGGCGGTCGAGCCGCTCGTGAAGCTGCCGGCAGTCGCACCCCAGGCGTAGGTCAGGGGGTCCGAATCCGGGTCGTGCGCGAGCACGGTGAGCTGGACCGTGCCGCCCGGCTCGACGTTCGCCGCCGAGGCCACCACCGCGTCGATCACCGGGGCGGAGTTGGCGTAGGGGTTCGGCGCCGTCGCCTGTTGGAGCAACAGCGTGACGAGTGCCGGCGTGCCGCTCACGACGTTCACGCCCGTGACCTGGCCCGTGTAGAGGAGCTGGTCGGCAGCGTCGTAGGCGTCGGCCTTGAAGGTGCGGTCCGCGCCCACGGGGATGCCGCTGATCGTGCCCTTCCACTGGCCGCTCACGAGGCCCAGGTTGGCCGTGATCGGGGTTCCGATCCCCGTTCCCGTGACGGTGACCGTTACGCGCGTGACGTCGGCTCCGGAGAGCTTCTTCACCGACACGCCGATCACCGCGCTCCCCTCGGCGCCGCCCTTACCGCAGGCGGAAAGCCCGAAGAGAAGCGCTGCCACCGCCAGCACGCTGCCGTACCGCTCGACCCAAGACCGCATCATCGTCCACTCCCTGTTGCGGGGCCCTGTGCGCCCCTGTGCGTAGCCTGTGAGATCCAAACTTCGAGCGCGTCATCCGACGCGAAACCTGTTGCCTGCGTCAGTAATAGAGCGACCAGAGGCCGAGCCCCTCCGGGTGGGTCGTGGCCGTGAAGAAGAGCTTCGTGCCCACGACGACGAGGTAGTCCGGCGTGGAAGCATCCATGCCGGGGCGGAGGTCCTTCACCAGCACCGTGCCTCCGCTCGTGCCGTCGGTCCTCCAGAGCTCGGTGCCGTGGGTGCCGTCCTCGGCGTTGAAGTAGATCGCGCTTCCGGCCACGGCGAAGGCGTTCGGGCTCGAACCGCTCGCGCCCGGGCAGATGTCCTTCACGATCGTCGTTCCAGCGGTCGTGCCGTCGCTCTTCCAGAGCTCGACGCCGCCCACGCCGTCGGTGGCGCGGAAGAGGAGCGTGCTCCCGAGGGCCGTGAGATTCCACGGCGTGGAGCCCGTGGGGCCTGGGTAGATGTCCTTCACGAGCCCGGTGCCGGCGGCGGTGCCGTCGGACTTCCAAAGCTCGGTGCCGTTCGCGCCGTCGTTGGCCCGGAAGAAGAGCGTGCCGGCCACGTTGGTGAGCTGGCTCGGGGACGAGCTCCCCAAGCCAGGCAGGATGTCCTTGACCAGCACGGTACCGGCGGCCGTCCCGTCGGTTTTCCAGAGCTCGGTGCCGGTCGTGGCGCTCAGGGCCTGGAAGTAGAGCGTGCTCCCCACGACCTGAAAGCCCATCGGGGTCGAGCCCGCAGCCCCGGTGTTGATGTCCTTCACGAGCCCGGTGCCGGCGGTGGTGCCGTCTGACTTCCAGAGCTCGGCGCCGCTCGTGCCGTCACGTGCCGCGAAGTAGAGGGCGCCCCCGAAGGCGACCAGGTAGCTCGGATTGCTGGTAGTGGCACCCGGGTTGATGTCCTTGACCATCACGGTGCCGGCGCTCGTGCCGTCGGACTTCCAGAGCTCGGCGCCGTTCGTGCCGTCGCTGGCGGCGAAGTAGAGCGCGCCCCCGAAGGAGACCAGGTAGCTCGGGTTGCTGCTGGCGGCACCGAGGTTGATGTCTTTGACCATCACGGTGCCGGCGCTCGTGCCGTCGGACTTCCAGAGCTCGGCGCCGCTTGTGCCGTCGGTGGCAACGAAGAAGACCGTGCTCCCGCTGGCGGTCAAGTTGGTGGGGTTGGAGGAGCCCGCTCCCGGGTTGATGTCCTTGACCATCGCCGTACCGGCCGTCGTGCCGTCGGACTTCCAGAGCTCCTGGCCGTTGGTGACGTCGCCGTCGTCCGCGGCGAAGTAGATGGTGCTCCCCACGGCCGTCAGGTTCTTCGTGTTGTAGCTGAAGCCCTTTCGTCGCAGGTTCACGTCCTTGACGAGGACGGTGCCCGAGGTGGTGCCGTCGCTCTTCCAGAGCTCGTACCCCGTCGCTCCGTCGTCGGCGACGAAGAGGAGCGTGCTTTCTCCGACCGCGCGGAAGTAATAGTAGGGAAGCGAGCTGCCGGGTCCAGGGTTGAGATCCTTGACGAGGACCGTGCCTAGGGCCGTGCCGTCGGATTTCCAGAGCTCGGTGCCGTTGGCCGAGGTGGTGGCTTGGAAATAGAGCGAGCTGCCGATGACCGTGAAGTTGCTGGGATTGGCGTACGCGTCGCCCGGGTCGATGTCGGAGACGAGGACGGTGCCCGCCGCCGTGCCATCGGTCTTCCAGAGCTCGGTGCCGTGGATCCCATCGTCGGCGTCGAAATAGACCGCCGACCCCATCGCGGTCATCCCATAGGGCGCGGAGGGAGCGCTGCCCGGGCTGATGTCCTTCACGAGCACCGTACCGGCGGAGGTGCCGTCGGACTTCCAGAGCTCCTCGCCGTTCGTGCCGTCGTCGGCTCCGAAGTAGAGCACGCCGCCCGCGGCGGAGAGATTGCTGGGGCTGGAGGAGCCACCCGGGCTGATGTTCTTCACCAAGACCGTCCCGGCCGAGGTGCCGTCGCTCTTCCACAGCTCGTAGCCGCTCGTCCCATCGTTGGCGACGAAATAGAGGGTGCTCCCGAGGCCCACGAGCGAGGCCGGGGACGAGCCCCCGCTCCCGGGGTAGACGTCCTTGACCATTACGGTGCCGGCGCTCGTGCCGTCGGACTTCCAGAGCTCCGTCCCGTTCGTGACGCTCGTGGCCGAGAAGTAGAGCGTGCCGCCCACGGCCGTCAGGCTCGTTGGGTCGCTCGAGGTCGAGCCGCCGTAGATGTCCTTGACCAGGACGGTGCCTGCCGCGGTGCCGTCACTCTTCCAGAGCTCGGTGCCGTTCGTGCCGTCGTTGGCCGTGAAGTAGAGCGTGGTGCCGACGGCCACCAGCAGTTGCGGGCCGCCGTTGCCGTTCGAGTTGATGTCCTTGACCAGGACGGTGCCCGTCGCGGTGCCGTCGCTCTTCCAGAGCTCGTAGCCGTGCACGCCGTCGGTCGCCGAGAAGTACGTCGTGGCGCCGATCGTCACCGGCGGGATGAGGTAGTGGGCCCCATCAAAGGTCGTGGCCGGTCCCACCGCCGCGACGAGCACCGGGCCGCTGGCAAAGACGGGCGGCGCGGAGGTCTGGAGCGTGAGAGAGCCGGTCGAGGCCCCGCCGCGGCCGTCGCTGACCGTGACGGTGAGGGTGCAGGCTCCCGAGGCCGGCAGCACCGCCGGCGCGGTCCACGAGGGGTTCTGCACGGTCGTGCTGCTGAAACTGCCCGCGCAGGCGCCGCCGCCGTCGCTCCAGAAGAAGGTCAGCGGATCGCTGTCGGGGTCCATGGCCGTCACCGTGAGCGCCGCGGTCTGGCTCGCGCCGAGCAGCGACGGGGTGACGTTCATCCCTTGCACCACGGGCCAGGTGTTGAAGCTGACCTCGATCGTGCCGCTGCCGCTCGACGCGCCCACGTTGAGCTGCACGCTGAAGGCCTGGCTCGCCCCCTTGTTGTCCGAGACGGTGATGGTGAGGGTCTGCGGCCCCTCGGTGGCCGGGGCGGTCCAGGTCGGTGTGGCGCTGGAGGCGTTCGTGAAGCTGCCGGCCGTCGCGTTCCAGGCATACGTCAGGGGGTCCGAATCCGGGTCGTGCGCGAGGACGTTGAGCTGGAGGGTGCCGCTCGGCTCGACGCTCGCCGCCGAGGCCGCCACCGCGTCGATCACCGGCGCCGAGTTGGCGAACGGGTTCGGTGTGACCGCCTGCTGGAGCAGCAGCGTCAGGAGCGCCGGCGTGCCGCTCACGATGTTCACGCCCGTGACCTGCCCCGTGTAGAGGAGCTGGTCGGCGGCGTCGTACGCGTCGGCCTTGAAGGTGCGGTCCGCGCCCACGGGGATCCCGCCGATCGTGCCCTTCCACTGGCCGCTCGCGAGGCCCAGGTTGGCCGTCATCGGCGCGCCGATCCCGGTGCCGGTCACGGTCACCGTCACGCGCGTGACGTCCGCCCCGGAGAGCTTCTTCACGGACACGCCGATCACCGCGCTCCCCTCGGCGCCACCCTTGCCGCAGGCCGCAAGCCCGAGGAGAAGTGTGGCCACCGCCAGCGCGCGACCGTATCGCTCCACCCAACCCCGCATCGTCGTCCGCACCTTCTTGCGGGGGCCCAGAGCCCCCTGCGCTGTCACAGAACCTTCAAAGTCGTCAATCCGCCTGCCCCGCCTCGAGGCGCAGCACCGTTCCGCTCGCGCCCACGGCCCAAGCCTCGCTCGGGCCCGCGCCCCACACGCCATAGAGGTCCTTCGTCGTGCCCGAGGCCACGCTCTTCCAGCTCGCCCCGTCGAAGCGGAGCAGCGTTCCCATCGCGCCCACGGCCCAGACCTCGCTTGGGCCGCTCCCCCACACGCCGTAGAGGGGGCGGCCGGTTCCCGAGGGCGTGGCGACGAAGCGCGTGCCGTCGAAGCGCAGCAAGGTGCCGTTCGCCCCCACGGCCCAGCCGTCGGTCGGGCCGGCGAGCCAGAGGCCGAAGAGGTTGCGCGTGGTGCCGGTCGTGACCGCGACGAGGCCCGAGGCGCCGCCTCGCCGCGCGACCCCGGAGGCGCCTACCGCGAGGATCTCGCTCGCGCCCAGGCCGGCGACCGCGAACAGGTCCTGCGTCACGCCCGAGGTCACGGCCTGCCAGCTCGCGCCGTCGAAGCGGCGCGCGGTGCCCGCGGCCCCCACGAGCCAACCGTTCGACGCGCTCCCGCCCCAGCAGCCGTAGAGCCCGACGGCCGTGCCCACGCTCTGCGGGGCGAAACGCAGCCCGTCGAAGCGGAGCGCGGTGCCGCCCTCGCCCACGAAAAACGCGTCGTTCGCCGAGGCGGCCCAGACCGCGCGCAGCGTGCTCGTGACGGGAGCGGGCCGAAGCTGCGCTCCCCCGCCGGGGGTGAGGGCGACCGCGGCTCCGGAGGCGCCGACCGCCCAGGTCCGCGCGGGGCTCCCGCCGACGGCGCGGAGCGTGGCCGTCGTGCCGCTCGCGAGCGCGGTGACCTTGCGGCAGCCCGTGCGGTCCAGCGTGCAACTCGTTGTGCAAGCGAGCGTGCCCGCGGTGAAGCCCTCGATCGCGCAGGTGCGCCCGCCGAGCGCGCTGCCGTCGCAGACCTCGCCCGCGTCGAGCGCGCCGTTGCCGCAGGTGGGGCAGGTCACGGAGAAGAGCTGCTCGGTGGTGGCGCCGGCGTCGTCGGTGACGAGGGCCCGGAGGCGTTGCCCGCAGGCGGCTGCGGGGGCGGTGAAGCGCACCTCGCTCTCGCCGGCCGTCGTCGTGGGCGTGCCGAGCGAGCCCGCGCTCGCGCTCCAGGCGAAGGTGAGCGGGCCTCCCTCGGGATCGGTCGCCGCGACGCGGAAGGTGGCGCTCTCGCCGGGGGCGAGTCGTTCCGTGGCCTGAAACGTGGGTCCGATCGCCGGGGCGACATTCCCCGCCCGGGTGCCGACGGTGAGCGTGACGGCGCCGCTGGTCGAGCCCCCTCGCCCGTCCGTGATCGCGACCGAAAGCGTGCAGCTCCCCGAGGGGGGCACGGTCGCGGGAGCCGTCCAGCTCGGGCTCGCGGCGGAGGCGTCGCTGAAGGTGCCTGCGCAGGCCCCGCCGCCGTCGCTCCAGGCGTAGGTCATCGGATCCCCGTCGCTGTCGTTCGCCGAGAGGACAAGGCTCGTGCTCGCCCCCGGCGCGACGAGGGCGGGGCTCGGGGCGAGCGACGTGATCGCCGGCCAGGTGTTGAAGGTGGTCGTGACGTCGGCCGAGCCCGTGGGCCGCACGGCGAAGGTGGCGCTGAGCGGCGGGATCGCCCCCTGGGGAACGAGCAGCGAGGCGGTGAGTGCGACGGTGCCCTCTTCGAGCGGGACGCGGAGCGTGGTGATGGGGGCACGGGGCTCCTCGATCGTGCCCGCGCTCGACGACCAGAGGAGCGCGCCGGAGGAAGCCGGCCCGAGGAGCTCGACCGCCACGGGGAGCGCCTCGCCCGAGATGAAGCGGCCGGGCCCGAGCCGGAGCGCGGCCACCCCGGCGTCACCGGGTTGCTCGACGCGTCGCAGCCGTATCGCAACAACCGTGCGCGCGCCGTCCTCGAGGGCTACGCCCTGCGCCTGGCCCCGGCCCACGAGCGTGCCACGAGCGTCGAAGGCCTCGGCCACGACCGCACCCTCGCGGGTCGGAGCGAGCCCCTGCCAAACGAGACGCGCCGTGGCGCCACTGCGTGGGCTACCCGCGGTCCAGGCCAGCTCGCGTGAGCCGGTGCCCTCGGGCGTGATCGTGACGCGGGCGAGGGTCGTCAGCGGAAGCCCCGGCTCCGGGATCGGCTCGACCACGAGCTCTCCGCCGGCAGGTGCGCGGCAACCGCCGAGCAACGCTCCCAGAAAGTAAACCAGAATACATCTTGAGGATGTCACAGCCGCCCGCCCCACGATCTCCAGGTAGTAAATCACCCTGCATTGACTCCAGTCAACGCCTATGTGGTCAAGTTGCGCCATTCATCTAAGTATCTTGTTTTAAACGCTTGTGCTATGGCGGAAATCAACCTGGGTGAGTTCTGGCTGGACCACTGCCAGCGGCGGCGCTAGAAATGTATTTTAAGTTACATTGTTTTGTGTAGATTTATGGCGCGGCGCGGTGGCGACGGTTCGCGGGCGCCGAGGTCGCGAGGGGTCGTTTTTCCGGGCGCCCGGTGTCAAAGAAGACGTGGGCTCCCTCCAATACCGTTCAGGCGTGACGAGACCAGTGAACCTCCGGCGAGCGGCAGTGGTGGTCTTCGGGCTCGTGGCCAGTCTCGGGACCGGCTTCGCCCGCGCCGAGCCGGGCCCCCGGTCCCTCAAGCAGGTGGTCTACGTGGCCCTCGAGGGCGAGCGGCTCGTACGTGGCGGGAGCGATGCCCACGCGAGCTCCTCGCCGGCGCTGCTCGTTCCCGAGCTCGCCTACCCGGCGCTCGACTGGGAGCCACTCGGGGGCCGGGCGCGCGCGCAGCCCGAGCTGCTCGTCGAGCTGGCGCGTCTCTTTCGTCCCTGGCAGGTGGAGCTCGTGACAACCCGCCCTGCGGCCGGCCCCTACACAATGGTGGTCGTCGGGGGCCGCGGCGAGGGAGTGCTCGGTGCCGCCGAGGGGGGAATCGGCGCCTCCCCCCTCGACTGCGAGAATACGCAGCCGAGCGACGTGTCCCTCGTCTTTGCCGACCGCGTGGACAGCCCCGCGCGCCTGGCGCTGGTCATCGCGCACGAGCTAGGTCACACCTTCGGCCTCGAGCACGTGGACGACCTGCAGGACATCATGTACCCGACGCTGAGCCGCACCGCCTGCTGCTTCGGGCAGGCCGAGCTGAAGGGGACGTCGAGCTGCGGACGGACGGTGCAGGATGCGCGCAAGATCCTGGACCAGAACCTCGGGCTTGCGCTGTCGGCTTCAGACGGGACCGCCGAGTCGCCAGCGGCCGGGTGCGCCGTGGTTCCCGTGGGCAGGGGCGCCGCGTCGTGCGCTGCGCTGGCGTTCGTTGCGCTGCTCACGCTCCTCCGACGCCGACGCCGGCCGATCCGCTTCTAGTCGCTATTCTCGGGTCGAGTACGGCTCGAGCAGCTCCATGGCCTGCCGCACGCGAATGCGCCCGTCTTCGTACGGCTCGCGCGACAGCGCCATCCCGAGCTCCCACATCGCGCGGTCCGCGTCGCCGCCCATCCCGAGGAGCAGTCCGTAGAGGTAATGGTGTCGCGCCCACTCGTCGTGCTTGGCCGCGGCGGCCCTGAGCGCGGCGAAGACGTGCGGCTCCATGCCGGCGGCAGCGTAGATGAGCGCCGCCCGACAGCACGCCTCGTAGGTCACCTCGGGCTCCTTGAGCTCCGCCGAGAGCGCGGCGGCGGTGCGCGAGATGAGCGCCATGTCGCGGATCGCCACGAGCTGCTGGAGCTGCGCCAGCGTGAGCGCCTCGAGGAACGGCGCCTCGAGGAGCTTCTCGACCGCCTCGTCGGCCGAGCAGCCGAGGCGGCTGGCCAGCTTCGTCGGCAGCGACTCGAGCCCCACCTCGTGGGCCAGGCCGGGCTCGGTCAGGAACTCACGGTACACGGTGCGTTGCAGGCGCTCGCGCGACTCGGCAGGGACGGGCAGCAGTGGCATGGCGCCGCGACTATAGCTCGAACCGTCGGTAGGAGGCCACCACCTGGTTCCCCTTGTTCACGCCCACGTTGATGAAGCTGAGCGCGTTCGAGGTGGCGTTGTAGGCGAAGCCCTTCTGGTGGCTGCGGGGCAGGCGCAGCCCGTTCACCTCGACGGTGAGCGTGGAGCTGATGGGCCGCTGGCCGAGGACCCGCGGCGAGGCCGAGGCCACGATGCTGTCCACGATGACCTGCAGCGTGGGGCTCAGGTCGGCCTGGCAGACGTCGCCCACCTGACCCCCGAAGCGTCGCGCCAACTCCTGGTAGCCGTACGCCATCTCGGCGCGGCAGGTGTTGCTGCAAACGCCCCCGATGAGGTGCACCGTCGCGCGCGCCTCGGGGCTCTCCGCCCCCGAGAAGAGCTCGGTCCAGGGGGTGATGAACTCCTCGAGGGTCTGCTGCTTCTTCTCGTCGAGGTGGCACCCCGTGCTGCGGTAGTCCGCGTACGAGAGAAAGCCTTCCTTGCCCCCGTACGAGGTCCCCTGCTTCAGCTCGTGCGGCGCCTCGTCGGTGACGAAGATCAGCGCGAGCTTGGCCTCGGGGCGGATCTTGGCCGGGTGGTTGGCGGCGCGCGGCAGATGCCGCAGCACCGCGTGGTAGCCGTGGGTCAGGCCGAACTCGGCCCCGAGCTCGTGATAGGGCGGATTCTTCACGCACGAGGAGAAGGTGGCCTGCTCGTTCGGGCCGAGAAAGCGATCCTCCCCGCCGTCGTCCGCCGGGTCCGTCGAGATGCTCGAGCAGAACTTCCCGAGGGTGACGCCCGCCTTGCCGGGGTCCTTCACGCCGACGACGCCCATGCGGAAGTCGAGCCCGGCGGCGATCGCCTTGGCGAAGAACTTGTTCGCGTTGTTGACGATGTCCTGGCGGTTGTCGCTCATCGAGTTGGACTCGTCCACGACCCAGATGATGTCGGCCACCGCTCGACCCGTGATCGGCCCCACGTCGCAGGTCATGCTCGTCGAGCGACCGGCGGCGGCGACGGCCGTTCCGTTCGCCAGGTCCTCCGCGATCACCGCCACCGGGCTCGTCGGCGCGTCATAGCTCGCGCGATCCGTCACCGCCGCGTTGACCACGATCTGATCGGTGCGCGCGACGAGCGTCACCTTGAGCACCAGGCTCGTCGTGAGGCGGCCGCCGGGGCTTGGCAGGTTGACCAGCTCGCCGTAGCCGCGGTTTGTCGCCACGGCGATGAGCCAGTTGCGGAGGTACGCGGGGGCGACGGCCTTGGGACTCGCGATGTCCCACACCGCTTCCTTGACGTCCGGGTTCCCCTCGGCGCTCGTGCCGCGCGCACCCGAGGCGCGCAGTACGACGGTGCCGAGCCCATGGTCCTCGAGCATCGCCCCCACCCGCTGCTGGAACTCGGCGAGCGACTCCACCGGGTCCGAGCCTTCGGCCGACCGCGTGGCGACGAAGGCGGCGACCTCGCCGTCGTCGAGCGTGGCCGCGGCCGTGGGGCGCGGCGCCCCGTCGATGCCGATGATGCGGACCTGCACCCGCTCCGGCACGGCCAGGGTGAAGTTCCCGCGCGGATCGGTCACCGACTGGAGCGGCGTCGTCTCCTTGCGGCAGGCGCGTCGCGCGTCCGGTGGCGGCCCGTCGGGGACGACGATCGGTCCGTCCACCCCGGCGTCGGCGGTCGGGGGCCCCGCCTCGTCGGCGGGAACGGGGATACGGTTGTGGCAAGCAGCCAGCGTACAGCAGGCGGCCAAGAGCACTCGCACCTCGCGGAGCGTTCGCATGCCCTCACCTCGCTGTTCGAAGAAACGTCCTCCTGTCTCTCGTCCGGTCGCTGCTTGGAGCTTGAGTTCCCTCGCTTCCCTTCAGTCTAGCGGACGGCCGGGCTTCGATCGAACGAAAAAGCCCAGGGCCCGGTCTGGCCCGCCGCGGCACCTTGGGCCCCGGGCGCTCCAGAACCTACTTTCTGCTACACTCGGCCCGCGAGCCGCCGCCCCCCCTTTCGAAGGCGCGGCGCTCTCCAGGGCACGCGCATGGAACAGGTAGCCGCTCTCACCGATCGTATCCGGGCCCTCAAGACCGTCGCGGCCTCGATGCACGAGGGGACGATCCACACCCAGCTCATCCCCGAGATCGACAAGATCCTCGCGCTGCCCGAGGAGCTCCACGGCTCGAGCGTCGGCGAGCTCGAGGCGGTCACGCGACAGGTCCGCGAGTACGAGCAGACCTTCGACCGCATGGGCTACACGCTGCTCGATCAGCTGATGCCCGCGACGGGGGAGTCGCCGGTCTTCCAGGTCGTACGCGCGGCCGAGACCTTCAAGACGCGGCTGCGGCGCAAGCTCGGGCGCAGCGTGCGCGTCGGCGACGGTCGCCTCGAGCTCGACGCCGCGGCGCTCGAGGTGCTCACGCGCTACAGCCTCTCCATCGGCACGCCCCCGGTGACGCAGGGGATGCGGGAGCTGGTCGCGCGCACCCTGCTCGGCCGTCCGGCGGGCGAGCTGGCCGCGCACGTCGAGACGCTCGATTGCGAGCCGGTCGCCGTCGAGCAGCTCCTCGGACTGCTCGGCACGCTCGTGGAATCGAGCCTGCACTACAACACCGCGGCCGAGGAGACGGAGTTCCTGCGCGAGGCGGCGGAGTTCGTGAACTGCGAAGGGGCGCGCCTCTTCAACCGCGCGATCGTCACCGAGAGCCCCGAGCGCGTGATCGAGCTGGTGCAGAACCACGTCTTCGACAAGGCGGGCCCCCAGGGAGCCTCCCCGGTGCGGCTCGTCGACGGCGTGGACAAGGTAGACGCCGGGCTGATGGCGCGCATGCAGATCGAGCCCAACGCGGTCTTCGTGGCGCGGGTCACGCGCATTCCGCACCGCATCTTCGTTGCGCGCGAGGGGGAGACCGGCTGGGCCAGCGTCCTCGGGCGGCTGATCCTGATCGACGACTCGACGCGGGCCCGGCAGTCGAACACGACCATCGTCTACACGCTCTTTCCGCACGTGGCGCGGACGCTGCGCAACGTGCAGGTGAGCTTCGCCGGCCGCCCCGCGAACACCCAGCTGCAGCTCCGTCGCATCCTCGAGCGCGTCCCGCCCCGAGTGCTCTCGGAGATCCGGCAGGCGCTCGACCAGCGGCTGGCCTCGCTGGTCGAGGAGGGGGTGCGCGCCGCGACGGTCGAGGAGATCCGCGCGCAGGAGTGGCGCCGCAACGGGCTGTTCGACTACCTGGCGCTCGCCAAGCTCGCCCGCATGGTGCGGTTCCTCGAGGAGGTCGCCACCTCCTCGGATCGCACGCGCCACGAGCGCGCCGAGGCCCTGCGCCGCGAGGTGGCCGAAGGCTGGATGCGCTACTTCTACAAGGGGCTGCCCCCCGCGGAGTACCGCGTGACGGTGTTGCCGGGAGGCGGCCGCGGCGCGCTCACGCTCGTGGGCGAATACCACCGCGAGGCGGTGCGGCGCCACGTGGAGGAGTTCCGCGCGGCGCACCTCGAGAGCTGCCGTCAGCGCGTCAAGGAGCTGAAGAGCGGCCTGCAGATCCCCGACTCCAGCACCGACGAGATCCAGGCCGCGATCAAGCAGTCGCAGGTGCGCGCGCTCTCACCCACGCAGTGGAAGGCCGGCGAGGAGGGGGTGCGCCTGGCCGACCACATGGCGCGCACGATGGTCTACCGGGCGGCCGACGCGGCGAGCAAGATGGCGCGGCTCACGCGGGAGGGGGTGGACAAGGCGGCCTTTGGCAACGTGACCGGAGGGGCGGCGGCGCTCCTCAAGCGCGCGATGTCCGAGGCGGGGCTCGGCGCCTTGCACGGACGTCTCGAGGAGCTCGTCGGCGACAAGGTGGGGCGCTACGACCGGAGATTGCGCGACGTGCTGACGCCGGTGCAGGAGCTGGTGCGGACGGCGCAGCGCTCGATCGCGGACCTCAAGGGCGAGCTCGACCCCGTCGCGGTGGGCGAGATCGAGGCGGTGCTGAACCTCGTCGAGCAGGGGCACTTCTACCCGACGCTGATCCTCCCCGAGATGGCCTGGACCTACCAGGACGTCTTTCCGGAGAAGGACTACCCGACGCACTGCCAGATCCTCGTGCCGCAGAACGCGCACCACGAGCTCGACCCGCTCGTGCTCGTGCAGCGGCTCGAGGAGCTGCGCTACCTCTTCCGGCGCTTCCCCGAGGTCTTCGAGCTCTATTGTCGGAGCATGCTGCTCGTCGTGAATTCGCCGCACAACCCGACGGCGGTGGTCTACCGGCGCGAGACGGTGCTGAAGCTGCTGCAGATCGCGGAGGAGTACGGCCTCACGATTCTCGACGACAACTCGTACCACAAGCTGATCTTCAGCGAGCGCAAGGCCCGCGAGGGGGACGACTGCCTGGCGCAGGTCTACGAGAAGTACCGCAGCCACTTCGCGCGCCCGGTGCGGGTCATCACCGTCAGCGCCACGACGAAAGGGCTCGAGGGGGCCGGCGACCGGACGGGCCTTTTGCACTCCAACGTCCCGGAGGCGGTGGAGTACGCCGAGCGGCGCGCCTCGGGGCCGCACCTCATGTCGCTCTACCTGACGCAGCTCAAGCTCGAGTCGGGCCTGGCGGCGAAGCGCACCACCCGCGAGGTCGAACGCATCGCGGCGGAGCTGGTCGACCCGACGGCCACCGGGACGCCGCAAGAGAAGCTCCGCGTACTCCTCGAGGAGGCGCTCGGTCGCGTCGAGGACGAGACCTTCTCGGTGGTGGTCTTCGAGACCCTGCTCGGCGGCTACGAGGAGCTCTTGCGCCTCGAGCAGCGCGGCGCCACGGCCCGCCATCTCTCCGAGTGCCTGAGCGGCCTGGTGAAGGGCCTGAAACAGCTCCGCCTCGAGCGGCGCCTACGCACCGACGTGGAGAAGCGCGTCGAGCAGTGCCGCCTGGCGTTTCTACGCGCCGCACCCGACCGGCAGGCCATCGAGCCCCACGGCGCGTTCTATTATTGCGTGCGCCTCTGCGACGGGGGCGACGTGCGCGGGATCCGCGCCTTCCTGCAGGCGGCGAGCGAGTACCGCAAGGCCGACGTGATCCACGCCGGGGACGGCTTCGTGCGCCTCTCGCTGGGAGGGAGCCTGGCCGGGGACCGCGCGAGCTACGACCGCCTCGGGCAGGCCATCGAGACCTACGTCACCATCCTGCGGCGCTACTGGGACGAGTTCGACCGCGCGGGGCGTGACCCGGCTGCGCTGCCCCGGATCTTCGCCGGGGAGGGGGGCGACGAGCTCGAGCGGCTGGTCGAGGACCTGCTCCCCTTGCTCGCGGCGCACGGAATCGTGCCGCGGCCGGCCGACGCGCCGGCCCCGAAGCGCGCGCCGACGCGGATGGGCTTCGCCGTGAGCCCGAGCGAGAAGGGGGTCGTCTACTGCATCGAGGAGGGGCGCTCCGTCGCGGACAAGGTCTTCGTGCAGACCCGCGGCTGCGAGACGGTGGACGAGCTCCTCGGCAGCGAGGTCTTCCGCCTGCTCTACCGCCGGCTGCTGAAGAAGGTCTACCGCCGGGAGGCGCGCCTCGCGGACCTCTCCTTCGACCGCGTGGTGAACCGCTACGGGCCGCTGGCCTGTCAGGCCGCCTATCACGACCGGCACCTCATCGACGACGTCTTCCGCCAGCTGATGCGCGCGCTCTACGACGAGTGGCACGGCGCGAGCACGATCAAGGTGCTCGCGGTGCGGCTCGAGGCACGGCGCTACGAGGAGAAGGTCGCCGCGCTGCAGGGGATCAGCGACAACGTGAACCGGCTCGTCAACGAGCTGATGCACGCCTTCGAGCTGCCCGAGGCGCGCACCGCCGCGCCCTCGAGCTTCGAGATCGGCTACGAGGAGCTCGACGGGGTGAAGCCGCACGCGGGGCTACCGCCGTACCTGAAGGCGATCGTCTCCGGCTGCACCTTCGCGGGGGCGACGACGGCGCTGAACCCGATGCCGTCGGCCACCACGGGGGCCACGAAGCGCGTCTCCGACTATCGCTACGGCTTCATCCGCCGCGACGGGAGCGGGGACGTCGCGGGACGCGCCACGCCGGGCCTCGACTTCTTCCGGCGACGCCTCGACGCCTTCGCGGAGCTCGCCGAGCTCGGGCACTACGTCTGCAAGGCGGTGCAGGTGGGGCCCTTCCGCATGCTGCTCGTGATCCACAGGTCGTGCTTTCACCTGATCAGCGACGAGCTCCGGCTCTTCCCGCAGATCGAGGCCGTGCAGCTGAAGGAGAACCTGAAGGGGCTCGACTGGGACGGCGTGCTCCTCTTCGGCCTGCCGGCCAAGATCGTCGGGGACAGCTACAAGACGGGCTATATCCTCGACCGCAAGGCCGGGGGCGCGCTCCTGCCGACCGCCTGGGTGGCGCGCGAGGACGCGACGGACTACGTCGGCTTTCTGAAGAAGTCGCTGCTCACGCTGCACAACGAGCAGGTCAAGGCGCTCGGCGGTCTGCCCGTGCATGGGGCGATGATCACCATCACCTTCAAGAACGGGCTGCGCAAGACGCTCGTTTTCTCGGCCGACAGCGGGGCGGGCAAGTCGGAGACGATCACCGCGCTGATGGAGCAGATGATCAGCGGCAAGGCCCTGGCGGCCGAGGTGCGCAAGGTGGACATCCTCGCCGGCGACATGCTCTCGATCTGGCGCGGCGAGGACCGTCAGCTCTACGCCTTCGGCACCGAGACGGGCGACTTCATGCGCCTGACCGACATCACCGAGGGGTGGAAGGCGCGCTACGGGGACCTGCTGAAGAAGGGGAGCTACTCGAACCTCGACCACCCGAAGAACCCGCGCGTGACCATCCCGGGGATCTGTGACCGCAAGAAGCTCTTGCGGCCGACGCGGGTGAACGGCTTCTTCTACATCAACAACTACGAGGGCACGCGCGGCAACGCGGTGGAGGTGAGCGAGGACGCGCACCACGTGCTCAAGCACGTGCTCGTGCGCGGCCTGCGCAAGAACAAGGGGACGGCGGGGGACCAGCCGACGCTGCGGGCCGGGCTCGAGCTGGCGGAGGAGACGGCGCTCGTCACGCGCTACCGGCACGCGGTCGACGACCTCCTCGCCTGGGAGGTGATGCCGGTCGGCGGGAAGGAGCGCACCTGCCTCGTCTTTCGCGACGGAGCGGGGGACGTCTACCTGGCGCGCGAGATCGTGAGCGCGGCGTTCAAGGGGAAGCGCTTCCGGCAGGGGGGCCAGGAGCGGCAGATCTACGGCGTGGAGTACGACCTGATGCAGAACCTCTTCTGGCTGCTCTGCGAGGGGCGTCAGCGGGTGGTGCTGGACCGGGAGGTCTACGACCAGATCTACGAGCCGCTGGTGAGCACCTTCTGCGGCAACCCTTTCGTGGACCCCGAGGGGATGGACCGGACGCTCGGTCTCTTCGCCGACGCCATGCGGGGCGCGAAGGTTCACACCGGCGTGATCAAGACCCAGCTCGCGCGCGAAGGGTACGAGTTCTCGGGGCCGGCCAAGGCGGCACTCGACATCGTCGAGTTTCTCCTCGAGGACGAGGAGGTGAACGCGCGCTTCCAACGCAACAAGGACGCCGTGCACCAGGCGATGCGCAAGCCCTACGGCGGCCTCGTGGAGGCCGGGGCGAACCTTCCCGTGGACCTCGAGGGCTACAATCTGCTGCTCCTCGAGGAGCACGAAAGCACGCACGTCGCCTTCCTCGACGCGGAGGGGCGGCCGTTCACGCTGGCCACGCCGTATTACAGGTACGATCCGGCGAGCGGGGTCGCGCGCGGCAGCTTCCGCCCGGGGATCGCGCTCCCCGACCAGCTCGCGGCCATCCGCGACATCTGCGCCAATCGCGATTACGCCGTCGACCTCGGCGAGCTGGACGTGGACCTGGGCGTCTACGATCCGATCCGCTTCTGGAACGGCATCGAGGAGCTGACCTACCAGGTGCTGCTCGTGAACGGCGTGATCAACCTCGGCTCCTCCGAGCTCGAGCTGGCGCGCTTCCCCCTCGAGGTGCGCAAGGCGCGCCACGTGGCCGAGCGCATCCTGCAGCGCCGGCGCCCCGAGGAGACCGGCTCCGTGGTGCAGCTCCGCGCGCACACGTAGTGCAGCGTCCTCGTAGCGGCTTCATCGTCCCCAAGGCCAGGGCGCCGAGAGCGCAGCCGTCCAGGCCCCTCAGCCGGCCAGGTCTTTCGTGCCCGGCACCGCGCTCGTGGGAATCAGTCCCCGCAGCTTCCAGCCGGTCTTGAGGAGCCAGGTCCGCGGCTCGAGCACCGGCGGGTCTCCGTCGGGGGGGATCGGCACAAGGTCCTTCCACCCGGTGAAGTAGCGCGCCGAGCTGCACGCGTCGAGGTCGCGCCGCGGGACCCACTTGCCGCGTGCGCGTTCGTGCTTGCGTCGATTTTGAAGCACGTACGAGAGGGCGGCCTTCACCTCGCTCGGCGTCTTCAGGATGTGCTGGTGGTAGCGGTCCCGAAAGACCCGTCCCCTGCGGCCCACGGTCCCATTCAGCGCGTGCGCGAGGCGAATCGCCAGCGCCCGCAGCCCTCGCATGAGCACCTCCCGATCCTTGGCCTCGGTCACGAGGTGCAGGTGGTTCTTCTGGATCGAGTAGTGCGCGAGGTTCATGCCGAAGCGCCCCGCCGACTTCACGAAGGCGTTTTCGATCGCTCGTAGCTGCTTCTTGCTCCGCAGGTTCGGCAGCCCCTCCACGACCTTCATGGTCACGTGCACCGGAAACCGGCTCGCCAGCAGCGGTCGCGCGCGATGCGGCAGTCCGCTCCCGGGCCGTTTCTTCCTTCCCGCGCCCTCGCGCTTCCCGCCCCATCCCGTCGCCTCCCGCATAGGCAGTGGAAGCTGCTTCGCAGAACCCGCCGCAAGACGGGCGCCCATGAACCGGTCATTGCCCGAGGAGGATGTGCGTTTACACGCCAGCATGAATAGGGCTAATACTAGCAAAGCGCCGGTCTGACGTCAAGAGATGTCCTTGCACGAACAAAGGCAAGGTCCTTGCACGTACAGTGTTCGGCGTTGTCCTTGCACGAAGACACACACGCAAGAAACACTCCCCGCCGCACCGACCCACCCCGGCCGCCCGCGTGCGCCCACGACCGCTCGCGCTCTCGCCCCACGCCTCCGCTGCCCACGTTCATCTGCAGTGGCTCCCCGGCCCTGGATCCAGAGCGGCGACGGAAGCCGCGTCCCTGCGCGGCCCGTCCCAGAAAAGTCGTGTGATTCCCCACGGCGCGTTTGGACCGTGCCTTGCAACCTGCGGTCCCGGAGGCTTCGATGCTCGCATCCCGTACTGGTCAGCTCGCTCGGCCGCTGGTCCTCGGACCGCCGGCGCTGTTCGCGCTCTCGGGGTTCCTCGCGCTCGCCGCGCTGCCGGCCCGCGCGGAGCAGGTCGTCTCGAACACGCCCTCGGGCACGATCCGGGTCGTCGACCCCGCGACGCTGGTCCTGAGCGCGTGTCCGCCCGCCGAGGCGGTGGTGGCCGAGGTGTTGCGGGGGGTGCTCCCGCTCCTCTCGCGCGAGGGGCTGGCCGAGCGCATCCGGCTCTACGGTCCCGGCATACTGCTGCAAGAGCGCCGCACGCGGTACACCTGGGGCGTGGTGAGTATGCGGCCGGGCGGGAACGTGACGTTCGACAAGCACGGCGTGGATGCGGCCCAGGTCTACTACTGGCCGGCCGCTCCCGAGGGGCAGCGCACGGCGCTCTACCGGGCGGTGAGCGTCTTCGGAGAGGGGGCGGCGGACGAAACGCACTTCGCCACCGCGGGGCTACGCAAGGAAAGTGTGGTCTATCCGAGCGGCCGTCCGCCGGCGCGGGCCGATCGCCCGGACCTCGAGCCACGCCCCGAGGAGATGGCCGGGCTGGTGGCGCGCTTTCCGCGCCTGGCCCGCATGGAGGAGGTGCTGCGCACCTTCTTCGTCGAGGACGTCGTGCGCGGCGTGGTCGTGGACGTGCGCCGCAAGTGGGGCTTCGACATCCCCGAGGCCTCGGTGGAGACGAGCTACCAGCGCTTCAAGCGCGCCGAGCCCGACGGCGCGCAGCAGTCTCTCGGGCTGGACCAAGGGCGCCGCGCGGTGCGCGCGTTGCTCGGGCAGCCGCTCGGCCAGCGCCTGCACCGTCAACCCCTGTCGCAGGCCACGCCCGCGCCCAGCATGGTGGACTCCGGCATGGGCTACCAGGTGAACTACGCGGATCAGCGCGCCGTCGACGCGAACAACTGGCACATCCTGCGGAAGTACGGCCGGTAGCGGAGCGCGGCGGCGGGCTACCGGGCCCCGCGGCTCAGCCCCAGGCCTTCCACATCGCGTAGCCCAGAAAGCCCGCGCAGGTGGCGAACGCTGCCCCGGTCTTGGCCTCGCCGCTCTCGCGGTCGAAGGCTTCGCAGGCCAGCCCCCCGTCCAGAGGCGCGTGGGCGAGCGTCTCTCGCGTCGACTCCGCCCGCCCGCAGAGGAGGCTGTTGAAGAGCCCCATCACGAAGGGATGTTCGGAGTGCGGGCACCCCACCTCGGCGAAGCGTCCCTCGTACGCGTAGGGGTTATGGGGCGAGTGGATCCAGGCGATGGTGTTCTGCAGCACCGGGCTTTCGAGGCTGCAGAGGCCGTAGTGCGCGAGGAGCTGCAGACTCCCGGGCGGCTCGTCGTAGACCTTGTGCCGGGGCGGGGCGCCGAGGTCGGTCGACCAGGCGAACATGGGGCCGAGGGGGCCCGGGACGACCAGGTGCTCGAAGATCGCCTGGCGCACGGCGGAGGCGAGCTGCCGGTAGGTGAGGCCCTCGGCGCGCGGGTGCGTCGGCCGGGCCGCGGGCAGGAGCTTGAGCTCGGCCCAGTCGGCGAGGAGCTCGAAGGTCCGGGCCACGAGCGCGTTGTCGTAGGTCAGGTAGGGGTAGGTTGCCGGATCGTCGGAGGGGTAGAGGAAGGTGTCGAACAGCCAGTGCGTGCCGTGGCGATGGCGGAAGAGCTCCGTCTCGACGCGTCCGAGGGTCTGACGCACGAGCGGCTCGTCCAGAAAGGCGAGCTCACCGCTGTGGCGCACGTAGGTATCGATCCCGAGGACGAAGGCGCAGAGCTCGTCCAGCTCGAAGCCCGGGTAGAGCACGGCTCCGTCCAGGTAGAGCGCGTGCACCCCGGCGTTGCGGAGGTGCCGCGTGAAGGCGTTGAGCAGCAGCTCGCGGGCCGCGGCCGTATCGGTCAGGGCCACGGCGGGCAGGCTCCAGAGGAAGCTGTCGCGCGACCAGAAGGCGGCGCTCACGTAGTAGCGCGGGCTGCGCGAGGTGATGGCTACGAGCTCCTCGGTGTCGATCGTGCGACCGAGGGCGAAGAGGCGATTGAAGGCCAGGTTCAGGTTCGCCACCTGCTCGAGGCGCGCGCGGTCGGCCTCGGGGGCCCGGGGGAGCAGCACCCGTCGGGCCGCGTGCCAGGCCAGCGTCTCGTCGAGGAGGTCTGTGAATCCGCGCCGTGCCAGGTGGATCGCGGTGGTGCGGGCCCCGTCCCCCTCGCGGTTCACGGCCACGTAGAAGGCGAGGGTCCGGGCCTCTCCCGGCGCGAGGCGCAGCGTGGACGCGTAGCCGAAGCGGAGCGGCTCCCCCACCGGGAGGGTGAGCTCGCGGGGCGAGTCGGTCGCCGCGCGTGAATCGGTCGACGCCGCCGACTCGGCCGACGCGGGTGACTCGACGGCCGCCTCGCCGGCTGCCGCCCCCCAGTCGCAGCGGGTGAGCGCCTCCGAGGCCATCACGGCCCAGCCGAGCCGGGCGGTGCCCGCGCGCAGCTCGAAGACCGGTCCTTCCAGCCAGCGGTTGTAGCTCGCGCGGTGCACGCCGTGGACGCGGCCGCTGGTGAAGACCGTCTGCAGGCTGTCGCCCCAGCTCCCGTCGAGACCCAGCTCGAGCTCCACCGCCGCCACCCCCGCCGCGCCCCGGTGCTCGACGCGCAAGGCGTAGACGAAGCCCTTCTCGCCGGGGGGGGCGAAGACCGTGCCCTCGAGGCCTAGCGCTCCGTCGCTCGAGGCGTATCGGAAGCGCGGGACGAAGTCCCCGAGCCGCTCCCAGGTCAGCTTGCCCGCGAGAGGCTCGGGGACCCCCCCGCGCACGAGCCGCGGCAGGAAGAGCGCCTCGCTCCCCGGCTCCTTCGCCGCAGGGCTGCTCCCGCAGACCTCGAGGAGCGAAGCCTCGGCGAAGTGAAGCACGCCGAGCCGTTCCACGGCCCCGTCGGTCGGTCGCAGGGTGGGGAGGCTGACGTACTCGTTTCCCGTCACGAGCCAGGGGACCCCGGGAGCCAGCTCCTCGGGGGTGGTGAGCAGACGACCGTCGTGGATCTTGACCATCGGAGCCTCACGGAAGAGCCAGCGCTATGCCGAGACGCCTTGCTGCTCAGCGTTCGATCTGGTCCGGCAGGAGAAACGGATACGGCCGGCGGAGCAGCTTGCGCTTCACGAAGCGGTCGGCGCGTCGCAGCCGCTGCAGGAGCTCCCAGGTGCGGGCGTTGCCCTTGTAGAACTTCCGCACCTCGTCCTCGGTGATCGTCCGGGCCTCGAGCCAGGGGCACCGCTCCTGCAGGACCCGGTTCGCCGCGGCCACGCCCCCGGGGAGCAGCGCGTCGAGGCGCTCCTTGATCAGGTTTCCGAGCACATCTACTAGAATGCGTCGGGGCTCGTAGTAGGCCTGGATGATGTCCCCGATCAAGAAGAGCCGCACCACCGGCACGAGCGGCGCCGGCAGGGACGACAGGAGGATCTCGAGGTCGAGCTGCTCCGCTCCGTCCACCCGCAGAAAGGGGGTGCTGGTGTCCAGGTACCAGAGCTCGGGGCTCTCGGGCAGGCTCGGTCGCGCCCCGTCGAAGGGGAGGACGACCCAGTTCGAGACCTGGGCGTCGAGCCCCAGCATCAGGTGTGGCGTCTCGCGGTTGTGCTCGGCAAGCCGCGCCACGCGCCCGAAGAGGAGCTCCAGGAGCCGGACCCCCTCGTCCGTCGGGAGCTGGGCCAGGACCTTGTGGGCCAGCGCCGCGGCGGGGAGGCGCTCCTGCACGTAGTAGACCGCGCGCTGCCCGTTTGCGGCGTCGAGGTCGAGGACCTCGTGGCGGGGCAGGTGGAGGCCGAGTTGCTCGGTGAGCAGCTCCGCGTAGCGCCCGCAGAGCTCGCGGTAGCGGGGGACAGCCTCGCCGGCGGGGAAGCGGGGCATGCGCTTGCACGCGAAGTCCTCGCCGCGGTCGGAGAGGCCGAGCACCACGCTCACCTCGCCGGCCCCGATGATCGGGACGGCCGGCGTCTCTCCGCGGCCGAGCGCGGCCTCCACCTCGCGCTCCACCGCGGTCAGGTACACGAGGTCGATCATGCACGGCCTCCCTGGAGGCGCTCGAGCTGGGAGAGAGCCATGCCGAGGCGACCGAGCGCCTCCTGCACCTCGGAGGGGGTGGAGATGAGCGGAATGAGAAACTGGAGCACCCGCTGATCGTTGTTGGCGTAGACGCAGAAAAGGCCCACCTCGGGAGCGATGCGGCAGAGCAGGGGTCCGAAGGAGGGGTGCGACATGGCGAGCCCGACCATCAGCCCGAGCTGCCGGACCTCGACGAAGATGCGGCTGTGCTCCTCGCGCAGCCGGGTCAGCCCCTCCTGCAGCTGGACCGCCCGCTCGCGGACGGTCTCGAGGAAGCCGGGCTCCTCGGTGACCTCGAGCACCTCGAGCGCGACGGCGCAGCCGAGCTCGGCTCCGCCCCCGGTGGAGATGTGAATGAACGGGTTCTGCCGCATGAAGGCGTCGAGGTGCGGCCGGTAGAGCGTGGCCGCGATGGGGTACATGCCGCCGCCGAGTCCCTTGGCGGTCAGCAGCAGGTCCGGGACCACGCCGTAGTGGTCGATCCCCCACATGCGCCCGGTGCGGCCGAGCCCCGTCTGCACCTCGTCGATGATGAGCTGGGCGCCGCGGGCGTCGCAGAGCCGCCGGACCTCGCGAAAGTAGTCCGGCTGCGCGATGGGCATCCCGAGGGTGGCCGGGACGGTCTCGAGGATCACGGCCGCCGTCTCGTCGGTGATGGCTGCCTCGAGCGCGGCCAGGTCATCGAACGGGACCTGGCTGAAACCCGGCGCGAGCGGTTCGAAGGGGTCCTTGTACTGCGCGTCCCCCGTGGCGAGGGCCAGCCCGGTGTGCCCGTGATAGCCGCCGATGGCCGAGATGATCCCCGGCCGTCGCGTGTGGGCCCGGGCCAGCTTGATGGCGAAGTCCACCGCCTCGCCCCCGCCCGAGGCGAAGACCGCGAAGGCCAGGTCCCCCGGGGCCGAGCGACAGAGCCGTTCGGCGAGGAGAGAGCGCGTGGCGCTGAGGAGGTGGTGGTTCCCCAGGTCGAGGTGCTGCGCCGCCTCGACGAGCGCCGCCACGATGCGGGGGTGGCGGTGACCCAGGTTGAAGACCCCGCCGTTGCAATGCGCGTTGAAGAGCTCGCGCCCGTCCAGGTCCTTGAAGTAGACCCCCTGGCGCTCCCCCATCACGAGCTCGAGCCCCACCGAGCGGTAGAACTCCCGCTTCCCCGAGGAGAGGTGCTGCCCCGCCCGTTCTAGAACGTCTGCTTTAGAACCCCGATCGAGTGCCTTCGCGCCCCACTGGCTCATGGTCGTCCCTCCCGCGTCCCGCGCGTTACTTGGTGGTGAAGGTCAGGTGGCGAACGTCCTTCTTGCCGTCCACCGAGACCCCGGTCGCCTCGACGGTGTACTTGGTCTTCGCGGCGAGCGGCGCGTCCGGGGTGAAGGTGCCGGACTTGCCCTCCACGGCGGTCTTGCCGGGCACCTCCTTGCCGGCCGCGTCCTTGAGACCGACCTTGGTCTCGCCGGCGTTGACCGGCTCGCTGAAGTGGACCTGCACTACGGCGTTCGGCTCCACGTCGTTGGCGGCGTTGACCGGCTTGGTGATGAAGGTCGTGAACGCGATGGGGTTGGGCGCGCTCTCCACCTCGGCGGCCACGCGGATGCGCTTCTGGGCGTCGCAGAACTTGGAGAAGCGGGCGTCGGCGCAGATGAAGCCCAGGTCCACGTTCACGGCCTTCCCGAGCTCCTCGGGGTCGATGAGTCCCACCAGCCGGAGGTTCGAGAGCGTCGTCCCATCGGTGCTGATGAGCCCGCTGACGAAGAACTCGCGGATCACGAGCGGCACGCCCGAGGCGGTGAGGTGCAGGTCCGAGGGGCCCGCGCCGAGCCAGGTTCCCTCGGTGGTCCCCTGAATGGCCATGGCCGTCGTGCTGGTATGCGTCGCGTCCTCGACGAGCACCTTGGCCTGCCCAAGCGGCTCGCCGACCTTGCCTGTGCTCCCCGCGATGAGGATCGAGCCGAAGGTGTTGCCGTCCTTGACGGTCGTCTCCTTGAGCGAAACGACGTGCATCAGCACCGGGGGCGCGGTCTTGAGCTGGCTGTTGAAGACGCCCGCGAGCTCGGAGGGGTAGGTGATGGTCTTGATGCGGAAGTCGTAGCTCTTGCCGGCGGCCGCGGGGAGCGCGCCCTCGTTGGCCTTCTCGGTGGTGAAGCTCACCTTGGCCTCGATCCCCTCGGCGGCGACCTTGAAGGTGTAGGTGCTGCGGCTCTGCAGCGTGGTGAAGGGGGTAAAGATGAGCTCGTGGTTCGTGGCCGAGTACTTCTTCAGCCCGTAGTAGAGCTTTCCGTCTTTCTCGAGCACGACGGTCAGCTTGTCCGGGTCGGTCACCGCGCGGTTGAAGGTGGCCTTCAGCACGGGCGCCGAGACGGAGACGTCCTTCGCGTCGGCGGTGGGGGCCGAGATGGTGATCACGAGGCCCGCCCCTCCGCTGTCCGTGGCGCCGCCGCCGTCCGTCGCGGGCGGGGTGGTGGTGTTGCTGCTGCAGCCCACCGCGAGCAGCGTGCCGAGTCCGATTCCGAAGAGCTGATACCGCATCGTCGTTCTCCTCCTCACTCGTCGGGGGCTCCGCCCCCTCAGGGCCGTCGTTCTATGGATAGCTGCGATCGAAGTCCGTGTGTTTTCCGTCGGTGACGGTGACCTGCGTCTTGGCGGCGCCGGGGGTGAAGGTGAGCTGGGCCTTGCCCTGCGCGTCGGTCTTGGCGGTGACCCTGGCGTTGCCCGAGACGAAGGTCACGGTCGCGCCGGGGACCGGCTCCTCGGTGTCGTCGTCCTGGACCGTGACGTCGACCGTGGTCTGCTGGCCCGCCACGAAGTCCTTCGTGGAGAGCAGCACGCGATTCACGAGGAGGTAGAGGAGCGCCACGTCCTTCGCCTGGAAGCGGATGCCGGCCTTCTCCAGCACGGGGGCGATCTCCTGGTTGCGCTGCACGTCCTGCAGCGCCTGCCCGTGGTCCGAGGTGAGAACGATCATGGTCTTGTCGAAGATTCCCGCCTTCTTCAGCGTGTCGAAGATGATGCCCATGCGCACGTCGGTCTGCGCCATGGCGCGCCGCGCGCCGTCCGAATGCGGCCCGCTGCGGTGCATCTCGTCGTCGGTGAGACCCAGGTTGATGATCCCGAGCCGCGGCACCTGCGAGCAGCGGAGCTTCTTTCCGTCGCGCTCGTAGGTGCCGACGTAGGCCTTGACCAGAGTCATGATGCCGAGGTTGTCGGCCGCCTGCGCGCGCGTCGAGATCGTCTCGTCGGTGGGGGGGAAGGGCAGGCCGTCGGGCTCGGGGCACTTGTCCCAGTCGATGGGCTGCACCCCCTCGAAGAGCGCGAGGTCGGCACCCTTGGTGATGGGGGAGCTGAAGGAGGCCACGAAGTTGCCGAGCGGGCTCTTCTCCGGGTGCCAGGTGGGGAAGCTCCGGTGCACGGCCTGGTAGAGGGTCTCCACCTCGTCGACTATGAAGCGGTCGGTGTCGAAGACCTCGAGGATCGGGTTGTAGCGCTTCTTGGCGCGCCGGTCGTAGAACCAGTTGTCCACCAGGCCGTGGTGTCCGGAGTAGGCGCCCGTGCCGATGGCGTTGTGGCTCGGATAGGTGTTGCTCGGGAAGTTGACGATCGCGCCGTACTTGTAGAGCGTGCCGTTCTCCACCATCCAGCGGTAGGTGGGGAGCGGGGCGTCTCCCTGGAGCTGGTTCATCAGCTCGCTGTGCATGAGCGCGTCGTTCATGATCATGAGCACGTAGGTGGGGGTCTCGCCCGAGAGCGCCTCGTCGAGCACGTGGCCGTCCTGCCACTTCAGGTAGACCTCCTGGCTATAGTGGCCCTTCTCGTCCACGCCGAAGGTCTTCTGGATGCCCATGGCCTTGGCCACCGTGGGGGCGATATCCACGCTGCGGATGAAGGCGTCCACCACCTTCTTCTTCTGCGCCCCCTTCCCGGCGAAGATGATCGGCGCGCGCGAGGCGATCTCGTGCAGGTGTCCGTGGGCCCCGGGCTTGGGGAGCCCGTCGTAGACCCCGAGCGGGGCCCAGCCCCAGGGGGTGAACTCGATCACCAGGTCGCCGGTGTCCTTGCCGTCGAAGAGCGCGGCGATGCGCTCGTAGGCCAGCGGCCAGGCCACCTTGTCCCCGTCGGGAAACGAGATGCGCGGGTCGGTGGGGCCCGTGTAGCCCTTGTCTTGCGCGGTGTAGTCGGTCCCCTTCGGGTTGTCGCCGAGCGCGAGCTCCCCCTTCAGCTCCGGGTGCGCCTTCGGGTCCTGGTTCGCGAGCGGGTCTCTGCCCTCGCGCAGGGTGACCTCGTAGCTGTAGCCCTCGGGGCCGCGGTTGCGCTTGTAGAAGAGCTTCCCCGCCTTGCCGTGCACCTCGTACTGATCCGCGCGGCGGCAGTAGACCATCTGGATGTTCGGCATCCCGAGAAGGATCTTGATCGCCCGGTCGGCGACGTCGGATTCGTGCTCGTTGATGTCCTGGTCCCAGACGGGGAGCTCGACGTCCACCTTGCCCTGGTAGCAGGTGAACGCGGGAAGTACGGCCAGGAGGAGCGGCCAGACGGCTCGTCGTGCGTGCATGGCTAGAACACCTTGAAGTAGCCGGCGATCTCGAGCGCCAGGACGTTGGAGATGGCGGCGTTGTTTTTGCCGGCGAGGGAGCGCTCGTAGGAGAGCGTGGCGTCGAGGGGGATGGAGAACTTCTTGGCCGCGACCCAGGGGATGGTGGTGAAGGTCACCCCGGCCTCGATGCGGTGGTTGCGCACGGCGGTCTCGTCCATGAGCGACTGGTAGGCCAGCCCCTTGTCCCCGCGCACGTCGTCCTCTCCCTTGGCGACGAAGTTGTAGCGCACGAAGGGCTTGAGGACCGGCAGGACGGCGTAGGCGGCGAGGAGGTCCAGCTCGAAGATGTCGCCGAGGTCGCGCCAGACCTCCTCCATGTTCTCCTTCTTGGCCAGGGGGACGTTCACGGCGGTTGGCACGCGCTTGAGCTCTCGGTCGGGGAGCTGCGCGGTGTACTTCATCGTGACGTTCAGCCGGAGCCCGCGCCACGGGGTGAAGTCGTTCTGCCAGTAGAAGCCGAGGTCGGTCTGTCCGTCGCCGAAGCCGAGGTCGAGGAGGTTGTTCGGGTCGTCGGTGCGCCCCGTGGGGAGCCGCACGCCGGCCTGCAGCGCGGTGGTGTAGAAGCGCCAGGAGAAGACCCGCACCTTGAAGCCGAGCTCGATGTCCCCGAGGCCCGTGCCGCTCCAGCTCTCCATGCGCTGGTACGAGAGCTCGTCGCCGAGGAGGTGCTGCACGTCCTCGGTGTTGAGGGGCGCGAGGAGCTTGGTCGACGCGTCCTTGTCGTGGTCGAGGGGCAGGTACTTGGAGTCGTCGCGGCTGACCTTCGTGTCGCCGGGGTTCTTCCCCATGCCACAGCGGTCGGGGGTGCAGCGGGGCTCGGGGTCCACGCTCAGCGAGGTGAGCGTGTGGCGCAGGTGGACGATGGGGACGATCACACCGACCGTCAGGCGATCCAGGATGCCGAACTCGGCGGCGATGGGGAGCACCACGACCTGCACGTTGCTCTGGACGTTGCTCGTGCCGAGCGTCAGCGAGCCCGCCTTGTAATCGTACAGACGTTCTAATTTGTTCAGGTCGGGGAAGACCTCGGCGTTCAGGTCGCGGCGGTCGAAGTCGTGGGTCAGCCGCTCGGAGGCCCCGTCCTGGTTCCAGCGCCGGCTGAAGAAGCTGTAGATGGGTTTGATGCGCACGCGACCCACGCCCTTCGGCAGCGTGGCCGCGTCGTCGGCCCGCACGGGCTGGGGGAGCGCCGCGAGGAGCAGCGGGAGCAAGTAGAGCGACCGTTTCATCGTGCGTTGTCCTTCAGCGCGTCAGAGGGGAAGCGAGCGAACACGACCGCCCCGAGGGCCACGAGCAGGCCCCCCGCCGGGGCGGTGAGCTTGAGGCCCAGGTTGCCGGCCGAGCCCCCTTTGCCGAACAGGTCGAAGAGCAGGCCCATCAGCGAGCCCGAGAGTCCGAAGGTGAGCTTGAGGCAGAAGCCCTGCACGCCGAAGTACATCCCCTCGCGGCCGGAACCCTCGGCGCAGGTGGTGCGGTGCGCGAGGCGCGCGACGATGGCGTCGGGGAGGACGAAGAGGCCGGCGAGCGGCAGGCCCGCCAGGGCCATCACGGCGTAGGCCACGGTCTTCGGGGAGAGGCCGAGCGGGGCGCTCTCCCAGAAGTAGATGAGCGGCAGCACGGCGGCGAAGAGGATCATGCAGGCCCAGAAGGCGCGCTTCAGCCCGAGGTGGAGGGCCACGCGGTTGACCAGCGGAAAGGCCAGGAAGGCCCCGCCGAAGGCCACGCCCATCAGACCCCCCGCCGCCGCCTCCGGCAGGCCGAGCAGGTTCTTCACGTAGAAGGGGATGCCGGTGGTGACCACGTTGAAGCCGAGCCAGAAGAGGAGGAACGCGAGCAGGTAGCGCACGAAGGCGCGGTCGGCGAAGGTCTGGCGGATGGAGGCCAGGAGCCGCACGGCCGAGGGCTCGGAGACGGCGTAGCGCCGCTCGTTCACGCCGACGACGGTCACGTAGGCGGTGACGACGGCGAAGGCCGAGAGCACCACGACCATCCCCTGGAAGCCGAGCGGGGCGATGAGCTGCGGCGAGAGCACGAAGACCAGCGCGGCGCCGAGGAGCGAGGCGGTGGCCTTGAAGGTCGCGAGGTTCACGCGCGTCTGGTGCGTCGTGGCGAGCTCGGAGAGGAGGGCGAGGTAGGGGACGGTGTAGACGGTGAAGAAGACCCAGAAGACGCTGAGCGTGACGGCCAGGTAGAGGCCGGCGCCAAAGGCCCCCGCGCCGCGCACGGGGAAGAAGATCGCCGCGGCGAGGAGGCACATCGGCAGGCCGCCCCACGCCATGTAGGCGCGGCGGCGACCGAGGCGCGCGTTCGAACGGTCGGAGCTGCCGGCGATCACCACGTCGCAGACGGCGTCGAGGGCGCGTCCGACCCAGAGGATGCCGAAGAAGGCGCTCGCCGAGAGGGCCACGTGCCCCGGGCTGGCCTCGTCGAGATAGTAGAAGGCGAGCCACATCGTGAGCAGGCGCTCGACGATGGTGTAGCTCATGCTCCCCACGGCGTAGGAGGCCTGCGCGGCGCGCGGCAGGGCGCTCGCCACGGGGGGCACTGCGAGGCGCTCCGCGGCCAGACCGGGAGCGTGGGCGCCGAGGTCGCTCACCTCAGAGCGGCAGCCGCGCGATGATCCGCGCGTCCCAGAGGAAGGGCTCGCTGGCCTTCTCGGGGGCGTCGCCGGCGAGCGTGTGCTCGAGCAGGTCGAGCGCGTGCGTGGCCATGCCGGTGAGGGCACGGTCCCCGACGGTCGCGTCGGCCAGGGGCGGCTCGCCCACGTAGCCCGGCGTGGGCTTCATGGCCAGCCACTCGAGGAGCCCCGCCGCGTTCTCGAGGCCGAGCGCCGTCCTGCTGTGCCCGCCGTGTTTCTGGCGACGGCGAAGTCGCTGGGCGGCGGCGCGCATCAGGCCCGCCACGCGGCCGGTGCGGGGGACGACCACCTTGGGGAGCTTCCGGTACGAGGGGTCCACGTCCTCGGCGAAGAGCGCGAGCGCGAGGCTCGTCTCGAAGGTGCCGGCGTGGACGTCGTCGTTGCCGCCGAGAGGCGAGGCGGGGTCCATGCCGGCGAAGCCGAGGACCTCCGGGTCCCGCACGGTCATGGCGTTCATGAAGGCCCCGAACGGGTTCACCACCACCATCCCCTTTTCCTTGGTCAGGATGCGCCGCGCCTTCTCGAGCGCGATGAGGTGGCGCGGGCCGCCGTGGTTGCTCCCGATGACGAGCGTCCGGAAGCCGATGCCGTGGAGCGCGGTGCCGACCTGGACGATGGCGTCCACGATCAGCTCGCCGCTCACCTGAAGAGAGCCGGGCAAGCGCAGCGTATCCGCCCCGAGGCAGAGGGCGGGCAGCATGAGCGCCGGGCGGTTCGGGTACTTGGCGAGCCACAGCTTGGCGGTGCGGCGCATGACCTCGTCCCCTACCCGGATGTCGGTCCCGAGCGGCAGGTGCGGTCCGTGCACCTCGATGGGGCTCACGGTCCAGAAGACGGCCGCCTGCTCGCGCGGGAGCGCGAGGAGCGCGGACTGGGTCAGCTTCTCGTAGGGGAGCAGCTCGGTGTACATCACGCCTCCTTCAAGCCGGTCTTCGGCCGCGAAAGGGATCGGCCCGACGCGGGTGCGCTGCGGGCGTGCCACCAGTCCTGAGCCTGGAGCGCGCGGCGGTAGCCCTGGGCCATCGGCCAGCGCGCGGGTTCGGGCGGCATGGGGAACGGCTTGCGATTGATGAAGAAGAGCTCGGTGAGCTCGGTCTGCTTCTCGAGTGCGAGGTCGGCGATCACCGCGCCGACGTAGTTCGCGATCGACACCCCGTGGCCGCAGTAGCCGAGGCCGTAGAAGAGGTTCCGGTGCGCGCCCATCACGCCGACGGTGGGGAAGAAGTCCAGGGTGAAGGCGATGGGTCCCCCCCAGGCGTGCGTGAAGCGCACGTTCGCGAGCGACGGGAAGAAGGCGCTCACGCGCGCGCGGAGCCGCGCGAAGATCTCGGGGGAGCCCTCCACGTCGGGGATCTGGCCGCCGAAGTGGTAGTCCACGTCCTCGCCGCCGAAGGCGATGCGGTTGTCCGCCGTGAGCCGGAAGTAGTGGATCAGGTTCCTCGCGGTCTCGAGGCTCGTGCGGCGCTGCCAGCCGATCTCGCGCAGCTGCGCGTCGGTGAGCGGCTCGGTCAGGACGATGTACGTGTAGACCGGCATCACGCGGTTCTTGAAGTAGCCGAGCTGCCCGCTGTAGGCGTTGGTAGCGAGTACCACGCGGTCGGCGACCACCGCGCCGCCGGCCGTGTGCAGCGTGATGCTCCGCCCCTCCTCGATGCGCTGGACCGGGGTGTTTTCGAAGACCTCGACCCCGAGGCCGGTGATGACCCGCCGCATCTCGCGCACGTAGAGCGCCGGATTCATGATCGCGCAGCGCGGGTCGAAGAAGCCGCCGAGGAAGGCGTCGGAGCGGATGTGCTCGGCGACGCCCTGCCGGTCGAGGAAGTCGTAGTCGTAGCCCAGCTTGGCGGCGAGCTTCGCCTCCTCCTCGAGGTGCGGCAGGCGCGCCTCGTTCATCGCGAGCATGAGGTAGCCGGTGCGCTCGTGGTCGCAGGCCATCTGGTGCTCGCGGACCATCTGCTCGACGTGGTCCACCGCCTGGTACATGAAGCGGTAGGCGCGCTGGGTGCGCTCGTGGCCGAGCCGCTTGTAGACGTCCGGCATGTTCCAGCCGATGAGGGGCATCACGAAGCCGCCGTTGCGGCCGCTCGCGCCGTAGCCGATCGCATCGGCCTCGAGCACGGCCACCTTCCAGTCGGGGCGCGCGCGCTTGAGGAAGTAGGCCGACGAGGTTCCCGTGAAGCCGCCGCCCACGATCGCGACGTCCACGCGCCGCGAGCCCGCGACCGACGGACCCGGCTCGTACGCGTCCCCCTCGAGCCAGAAGCTCTTCTCGCGAAAGCGGTTCATCAGGGTGTCTCCTTGTTCGTGGCGGCCGGCCGGGCGAGGATCCCCTCGCAGAGCAAGGTGAGCGCGCGGTCCGCCGGGTGCGGTCGGCCGTTGGTGTTCGTCTCGCCGAGGAGCCCGCCGAGCACGTGGAAGGTCTCCATGAGCCCGGTGAGTAGGAGCGCGGCGACCACCACGTCCCCGCGCAGGTCGAAGACCCCCTCCTCGATCCCCTTGGTCAGCGCCTGGGTCACGAGCTGGATGCTGCCGAGGTACATGGCCTGCGCGGCCTTCGCCACCTCGAGGTGCGAGTTGATGCCGTAGAAGACCGACTTGAGGAGCTGCTGGCCGTCGGGGTCGAGCTGATGCAGCTCGCGGTCCACGCGCATGATGGCGCGCACCATCTCGAGCGCGGGGGCGTGCTTGTCGATGCGCTCCTCTTTCACGCGGAGGTCGGTGGCCGCGGCTTCCTCGACGCAGGCCAGAAAGAGGTCGTCCTTGTCGTCGAAGTGGCTGTAGAGCGTGCCGACGCCGACGCCCACCTCGGCGGCGACGCGGTTCACGTTGGCCGAGCCGTAGCCGTCGGTGGAAAAGAGGCGCGTGGCGACGCGGACGATCTCCGCGTACCGCTCCGGGTGCTTGGCCTTCAGCCGCGCCTTGCGGGTGGGCCGGCCCGTTCCGGAAACGTTGCCATTCCCTTCAATAACCAATTTGTTACCGCCTCTTGGATCCGAGTCAGCGATCAGAATGCTTGCTCTGAGTGTTTGCTCTGAGTAATAGTTCATATCGGCTGTAGTCCTACCTGTCAACCCTCTCGCGTACATCGTGGGAAGATGCGAGGGATCGGCCGGCAGACGCGCTATCGAGGAGGCGACGACATGACGGATGCGCAGGGCAGACGACGGGTGCTGGTGACGGGGGGGCAGGGCTACATCGGGCGGCACGTGGTGGCCCGCTTCCTCGCCGCGGGGCACACGGTGGTGAGCCTCGACCGGCCCGGGAAGCTGAGCCGCGTGCGCCTCGACGGCGAGACGCCGGTCGGGATGGACCTCGTCACGGCGGGGCCCGCGCTCGAGGCCTTGCTGCGGGAACAGAGCATCGGGCAGGTCCTGCACCTCGCGGCGCTGACCGAGGTTGGAGAATCTCTGCGCGCGCCGATGCGCTACTACCACCAGAACCTGACCGGGACCCTCTCGCTCCTCGCGGCGATGGAGGCGGCGGGGGTGCGCGAGCTGGTCTTCGCCTCGAGCGCGGCGGTCTACGGTGACCCGGGGGACGTGGTGCTGCGGGAGAGCTCGCCTCTGCGGCCGGTCAATCCGTACGGCGCGAGCAAGCTCCTCACCGAGCAGATCCTCGACGACCTGGTGGACCGCGGGCGGCTCGCGGCGATCTCGCTCCGGCTCTTCAACGTGATGGGGACGGCGCAGGACGCCGGGCTCCCCGAGGTGGAGCAGAGCCTCGGGCTGATCTTCCCGCTGCTCCTCGCGGTGAGCGCCGAGCGGCGGGCCATCCGTCCCGAGGAGTATCACCGCGCCGGGGTGCTGGTGCGCGGCTACGCGACCCCCGACGGCACGGTGCTGCGCGACTACGTCCACGCCACCGATGTGGCGGAGGCCTTCCTGCGCGCCTCGCATGCGGTGGCGGAGGGGAAGGCCTTCGGCCACTACAACATCGCCACTGGCGTGTCGTATTCGATCGACGAGGTGGTCGCGGCGGTGCGTGCGCATACGGGGCAGAGCCTGGACCTCGGCTGGCAGCCTCCGCAGGTCGGGTTTCCGGCGATCCTGAAGGCCGACGTGACCGCCGCGCGCGAGCAGCTTGGCTTCACCGCGCGGCTGCGCACCCTGGCCGAGCTCCTCGGTGGGGCGCCCGTCGCGTAGCCCGCAGCCGCGCTACGCGGGGAGCTTCCCCTGGTGGCGGATGTCCTCGCCGCGCACCATGAAGATCACCTCCTCGGCCAGGTTCGTGGCGTGGTCGGCCATCCGCTCGAGGAGCTTGGAGACCGACTGCACCTGGATCCACTGCTCGAGGCTCGCCGGGGCCTGCCGCATCTCGCCGATCTGCTCGCGGAAGATCTGGTGGTAGAGCTCGTCCGCCTCGTCGTCGCGGTGGATGACCTCCTCGGCGCGGGTCGCGTCCCCGGCGACGAAGGAGTCCATCGCCTCGCGCACCATCCCCTGCACGAGCGTCGCGAGCCGCGGAATGCCGTCGCTCACTCTCACGGGGGCCTGCTGCGCGAGGCTCGCCGCGCGCTCGCAGACGTTCACCGCCAAATCGCCGATCCGCTCCAGGTCGGTGACCATCTTCAGCGACAGCGCGACGAAGCGCAGGTCGGAGCCGAGGGGCTGACGTCGCGCGAGCAGGCGCAGGCAGCGGTCGTCGATCTCCCGCTCGGCGCGGTTCACCAGCCGGTCGAGCGCGATCGTCGCGCGCGCAAGGTCCGCGTCCCGCTCGAGGAGCGCGCGTATCGCGTGGGCGATCATCTCCTCGACCCGGCCGGCCATCAGCAGCAGCCGTTCGCGGAGCTCGCGCAGCTCCTCCTCGAATTCCCGGTCGGTGTGCGTGCGGGCCATGCGAACCCCTATCCGAAGCGTCCGGTGATGTAGTCCTCGGTGCGGCTGTCCCGCGGGGCGGTGAAGACCTGCGCCGTCTCCCCCTCCTCGACGAGCTCGCCCATCAGCAAGAAGGCCACGCGGTCCGAGACGCGGGCCGCCTGCTGCATGTTGTGCGTCACGATGACCACCGTGTAGCGCGCCTTCAGCGCGTGCACGAGGTCCTCGATGCGCGCCGTGGCGCTGGGGTCGAGCGCCGAGCAGGGCTCGTCCATGAGCAGGACGTCCGGCTCGACGGCGAGAGCCCGCGCGATGCAGAGGCGCTGCTGCTGTCCCCCCGAGAGGCTCTCGCCCGGGGCGGCGAGCCGGTCCTTCACCTCGTCCCAGAGGGCGGCCCGGAGGAGCGCGCGCTCGACCAGCTCGTCGGCGCGGCGTCGGTCGAGGCGCCCGGTGAGCCGGAGGCCAGCGAGCACGTTCTCGCGCACGTTCATGCTCGGAAAGGGGCTCGGCCGCTGAAAGACCATCCCCACGCGGCGCCGCAGGAGCGCGGGGTCGACGGAGGGGGCGAAGATGTCCTCGCCGTCGAGCTCGATGCGCCCCGTGCTGCGCGCTCGCGGCGATAGCTCGTGCATGCGGTTGAAGCAGCGAATGAAGGTGGACTTGCCGCAGCCCGAGGGGCCGATCACGGCCGTCACGCGCCGGGCGGGGATCGCCAGCGAGACCTCCTTCAACACAGCTTGCTCGCCGTAGAAGGCGCAGAGCCGGTGGGTCACGAGCTTGGCCCCGTCGCCGCGCGGGGCGACCGTGGGCGACGACGCGAGGGGGGCGGAAGCCATGCGAGCTCCTCGGGGGAAGGGTGAGAGGCCTTGCATCATGCGGCCCGGCGCTCCAGGCGCGCGCGCAGCCAGAGGGCGGCGAGGTTCAGCAGCACGAGGAGGGCGAGCAGCGCCACGATGCCGGCCGCCGCGTTGTGCAGAAACTCGGGCTGCGGGCGCGAGACCCAGCTGAAGATCTGGATCGGCAGCGCGGTGAAGGGGGCGTCGAGGCCGTCGGGCAGGAAGGTCACGTAGGTCAGGGCGCCCACCACGACCAGCGGCGCGGTCTCGCCCATGGCGCGCGAGAGCGCGAGGACGGCCCCCGTGAGGATGCTCGGCAGGGCGGTCGGCAGCGTCACGCGCCAGGTGGTCTGCCAGCGCGTCGCGCCGAGGGAGAGGCTGGCCTCGCGCAGGGACCGCGGCACCGCGCGCAGCGCCTCGCGGGCGGAGATGATCACGATCGGCAGCACGAGCAGGGCCAGGGTCGCGGCCCCTGCGACCAGGCTTCTGCCGAGCCCCACGGCGCGCACGAAGACGGCCAGGCCGAGCAGGCCGTAGATCACGGACGGAACGCCGGCCAGCGCACCCAGGTTGAGCTCGACGAGGCGCGAGAGGCGGCTCTCCGCGTCGTACTCCTCGAGGTAGACGGCGGCGCCCACTCCGAGCGGCAGGGCGAAGGCGGCGCAGAGGAGCAAGAGGTAGAGGCTTCCGACGAGCCCGGGGAGGATGCCGGCCTGTTCGGCGACGCGGGACGGGTAGCCCGAGACGAAGGTGGCGGTGAGGCGTGGCAGGGCATCGAGGAGCACGTAGAGGAGCAGGACGCCGAGGGCCAGGAGCGGCAGCAGCACGGCGCCGAGGCAGACGGCGGAGAGGACGCGCTCGCCGAGGCGGGGGCTCGCGGGGCGGCTCATGCGGCCCTCCGCAGGCGGCGGGTGAAGCGCTGGGTGACCGCGTTCAGGGCGAAGGTCAGGAGGAAGAGCGCGGCCCCGACGGCGAAGATCGTGCGGTACTCGAGGGTGTCCGCCGGCGTGTCGCCGAGGCTGATCTGCACGATGTAGGCGGTCATGGTCTCGATGGGGACGCGGGGGTCGAGGGTGAGGCGGGGCTGCTGACCCGCGGCGATGGTCACGATCATCGTCTCGCCCACCGCGCGGGCCACGGCGAGCAGAACGGCCGCGGTGATCCCCGAGCCCGCGGCGGGGAGGACGACCCGGCGGATGGTGGTCGCGCGCGCGGCCCCGAGCGCGTAGGCGTTTTCGCGCAGGCGGGTCGGCACGGCGCGCAGCGCGTCCTCGGCGAGGGAGGAGACGTAGGGCACGATCATCAGCCCCATCACGAAGCCCGGCCCGAGCGCGTTGAACCCGGCGAGCCCGGGGATCGCGCGCTGCAGGAGCGGCGTGACGACCACCAGCGCGAAGTAGCCGAAGACGAGCGTGGGAACGCCGGCGAGGAGCTCGAGGGCCGGCTTCACCACGCGTCGCACCCCGGGAGTGGCGAGCTCGGAGAGATAGATCGCGGCGAGGAGACCGAGGGGCACCGCGACGCCGAGGGCGATGGCGGAGGTGAGGAGCGTCCCGGCGACGAGCGGCCAGATGCCGAAGCGTGGGTTGGCGAAGAGCGGCGTCCAGGCGCTATCCCCGAAGAAGCGGGAGAGGGGCACCTCGCGGAAGAACGCGACGCTCTCCGTAGCGAGCACGGCCACGATGCCGAGGGTCACGAGGATCGACACGGCGCTCGAAAGGAAGAGCCCGCGCTCCACGAACCACTCGCCGGGGCGCCGGACGCGGGCGAGCGAGGGGGCGAGCGGGCTCGACGTCAGCGAGGGCTCGCTCGGGGTCACCGAGGGCTCGCCTGGGTTCGCGGCCATCCGTGCCACGTCGGGGGCGTTCACGCCGGCACCCCTACCGCTGGCTCAGGACCTGCTCGACGGTGACCCCCACTCGCGAACCGTGGCCGCCGAAGGCCGAGTCCGGAGTGCGTCGGGCGAGGCGCTCGCGGGCGAGGCCGATCGCGCGGGCGGTGAGCGGCGTGTAGCCCACGGCCGCGCTCAGCCGCGGGGCGTGCTCCAGATAATAGGTGGCGAAGGAGGCGACGGCCGGGCGCTCGAGCGCGGACTGCGCCACGTAGAGGAAGATCGGCCGGGCGAGGGGCTGGTAGGTACCGTCGGCCACGCTGGCGGCCGAGGGGAGGACCGGGCCCTGGCCGTTCTCCGCCCTGCCGTCGTCGACGGGGACGGCCCTGAGTCGCTGCCGGTTGGCCTGGTAGTAGCCGAGGCCGAAGTAGCCGAGCGCCAGGCGGTCGCGGGACACGCCCTGCACGAGGACGTTGTCGTCCTCGCTCGAGGTGAAGTCCCCGCGGCTCGCGTGCTCCCGGCCGACCACGGCCTGCGTGAAGTAGTCGTAGGTGCCCGAATCGACCCCGGGCCCGAAGAGGTGGAGCTCCTCGTCGGGCCAGCCCTTTCGCACCTGGCTCCAGCGCGTGACCTTCTCTTGCGCCTCGGGAGCCCAGATGGTCTTCAGCTCGCGCACCGTCAGGTCGCGGGCCCAGCCGTTCTCCGGGTGGACCACGATGGCGATGCCGTCGTAGGCCACGGGGAGCTCGATGAACCGCACGCCCCCCTTCGTGCACGCGGCGAGCTCGGTCGGCTTGATCGGCCGCGAGGCGCCCACGATCGGGACCTCGCCGCGACAGAAGCGCTTGAATCCGCCGCCGGTCCCCGAGGAGCGGGCCGTAACGCGCACGCGCTCGCGCCGCTGAAACTCCTCGGCCACCGCCTCGGTGATCGGAAAGACGGTGCTGGAGCCGTCGACCTCGACGAGCTCGGCTGCCGCGCCGGACCCGCCTCGCTTGCTGCAGCCGGCGAGAGCGAGGCCGAGCACGGATCCGGCGGCGAGCAGCGCGACGGCGCGACGGGGTCGAAGACGAAGGCGGTTCGCGGTCGGGTTCATGGCCTTTCCCTCCGCGGTCTGGTGTAGCCCGCGACGGTGACGGCCGGGTGACGTCCGCGCGACAAGATCAGCGCGGTGCGGTCTCCTCGGGCCGCCGCAGCACCACCCAGAAGCAGCACCCGTGCGGCGCGACGGGCTCCACGCCGACGCGGCCTCCCTGCGCCTCGACCAGATGTTTCACGATGGCGAGCCCGAGCCCCGTGCCGCCGAGCTCGCGGGAGCGACCCGCGTCCACCCGGTAGAAGCGCTCGAAGACGCGCTCGCGGTGCTGCGCCTCGATGCCGGGCCCGTCGTCCACGATCTCGAGCCGTACCTCGGCGTCGCGCGTCTCGTCGGTCCGGGCGCGGAGAACGATCCGGCCGCCGTTCGAGGTGTACTTCACCGCGTTGTCCACCAGGTTGAGCAACACCTGGTCGAGGGCCGAGGCGTCGGCCAGGACCTCGACTCCGTCGGCGATCTCCACTGCGAGCGTGAGCTGCTTGTCGGCGGCCAAGGTCTCGACCGTGTCGATCGCCTTGCGCGCCGCGGGGGCGAGGGCCAGCCGGGCGAGCTCCAGGGGGTGCTCGCGGGCTTCGAGCCGGGCGAGGTCGAGCAGGTCGGCGACGAGGCGCGAGAGCCGCTCGGCGTTGCGGCCCAGCGCCTCGGCCAGACGGCGGCCCCCATCGGGTTGCTCGAGCGCACCGTCGAGGAGGAGCTCGGCGTTGGCGCGGATCACGCTGACGGGGGTGCGGAGCTCGTGGGAGACGTTGGCCACGAAGTCGCGACGTACGGCCTCGAGGCGCCGGATCTCGGTCACGTCGTGGAGGACTACGAGGGTTCCCGAGGTGGCCCGGAGCGGCGTGACCTGGGCCAGCACGCGGCGGGCGGGAGGGCCCGACGGTACGAGGAGCTCGAGCTCGGCGCGCCGGCGCGCCACGCGCGGCTCGGCCTCGAGGAGGGCGTGGAGGGCGGGGGCGCGGACCACCTCGGCGAGCAGGAGCCCCACCGCCGAGGGCGGAAGGGCGAGGAGGCGGCGCGCTGCGGGGTTCGCCAGGAGCAGGCGGCCCGCCGCGTCCAGCACGAGGACCCCCTCCTCCATCGCGTCGAGGATCGTCTCGGCCCGGTCCCGCTCCCCGGCGAGGCTGGTCAGGGCGCGCTCGAGCTCCTCGGCGAGGCGGTTGAAGGAGCCCGCGAGGCGGCCGAGCTCGTCGGTGGAGGAGAAGGTCACGCGGCGCGCGGAGCCCGAGGCCAGGGCGCGAGCGCTCTCCACCAGGGTTCGCAGCGTGCGCGAAAAGAGGTGCGAGGAGACCGCGCTCATCAGCGCCGCGGCGAGCAGGGCCAGCAGCCCGGCCGCGAGCAAGAAGCGTCTCAGGCGGGTCGCGAGCTCTTCCACCTCGGAGTGCGGCATGGCCAGTCGCACGACACCGCGCGCATCGGGGCGGGAGAAGGCCTGCGCCTCGTAGAGGAGCTCGGTGTGCAGCGTGTGGCTGTAGCGGCGCGCGAGGCCTCGTCCGGTCCGCGTCGCGTCGAGCACCTCCGGACGGTCGCGGTGACTCTCCACCTCGGAGAGGGCGCGCGGTGAGAGCCCCGAGTCCGCGAGGACGCGGCCCGTCCGGTCGATGACCGTGACGCGAGCCTTCACGGCGCGGGCCAGCCGCTCGGCCACCGGCTGCAGGGTAGCGGTCGTCGCCGGGGCCGGCAGCGTCTCCACGGTAAGGCGTGCCGCCGCGGTGAGCCGCGTCAGCTCGGCCTCGGTGCGCGTCTCGAGCCAGGGACGGAGCGCGTGTTCGAGGTAGAGGCCGGCGGCCAGGCCCGCCACCGCGATGAGGAGCAGCGCGAGGCCAAAGAGCTTGCCGCGCACGCCGAGGGGCACGCGCTACTCCTCGTCGAGGCGCGCGCGGAAGCGATAGCCGACGCCGCGCAGGGTCTCGACGTAATCGGCGGCGGCGCCGAGCTTCTGACGCAGCCGCTTCACGTGGGTGTCGACGGTGCGGGTGGTGACGTCGGCGGTGATGCCCCAGGCCTCGGCGAGGAGCTGGTCGCGCGACTGCACGCGGCCGCGGCGGCTGAAGAGGGTCAACAGGAGGCGGAACTCGAGCGCCGTCAGCGTGACCTCTTCGTCGTCGACCCAGACGCGATGCCCCGACGGGTCGACGCGCAGGCGGCCGAAGCTCTGCGGGGCGACGGGCTCCTCTCCGGAGTGGGCGCGTCGCAGGATGGCCCGGAGGCGCAGCACGAGCTCGCGCACGCTGAAGGGCTTGACGACGTAGTCGTCGGCCCCGACCTCGAAGCCCACCACGCGGTCGATCTCTTCGCCCCGCGCCGTGAGCATGACGATCGGCACGTCGCGCGTCGTCGCCTGCTGGCGTAGCTGACGGCAGACCTCGGTACCGGGGAGGTCGGGGAGCATCAGGTCGAGCACCACGAGCTCGGGCGGAGGCTTCTCCAGGGCGCGCTCCAGCGCCTCGCGTCCGGTGCGCGCCAGACGGGTCTGGAAGCCCTCCTTCTTCAGCGCGTAGTCGAGGCTCTCGAGGAGATCCTGCTCGTCGTCCACGAGGAGCACGAGGCCGCTCATGCCCCATGGCTAGCACACTTTCGGCGGCGGCGTGGGTGACAGCTCGGTGACGCTCGAAGGCCAGGGCGGTCGCGTTCTCCGGATGGAAGAGACCGGGGAGGGCCTAGGGCGCTCGTGACGCGGGCCCTGGCGGACGCCGCCGCTTGCATGAGCCGGCAGCGGGGCGGAGTGGGCCGGCGCAAGCGGCGGCTCGGGCCCTCGCGCCAGCCGCGGATTGGGGGG